>JAHDQI010000301.1 GCA_018433925.1 Phycisphaerae bacterium
CTACATCGTCACCGCCAGCGACCCCTTCTCCTTCACAACCACAGGCCCGCACCCGCATATTTCCGTCCAGCCGCGGCCGCAAACCATTGTCGGCGACGGAACCGAGTCAGTATCCATGACAATCAGCGGCATCGAAATCAGCCATTACCAGTGGTACAAAGAAGGCCTCGGCGAACTGACCGAAGGCGCCAAGTACACCGGCGTGGATACCCCAACCCTGACGATTCACAATGCGGTCTTTGAGGACGAAGGCCTGTATTCCTGCCAGGTCTGGAATGACCAGTCCGAAGTGGTCCAAACCTCCACCCCGACCGTGGTGATTACCAAACGGCTGGCCGGCTGGTGGAAATTTGAAAACAACCTCGCCGATTCGGTCAACGAAGACCCCGATATCACCGGCGCCGCCGAACATCCGGGACAAACCGCCGACCCCAATTATACCGACGGCATAGACGGAACCGCCAAAGCGTTTTCGCCGGGCGCCGATCCGTTCGTCATCGCCGACAGCGGTGACTTCTTTAATTTCTACATCAACGGCTACACCGTCAGTGCCTGGGTAAGAACCGCCGCCGCAGGCGACTGGCCTCCCTTCGCCGGCAAGGAAACCGGCAGCGACGGCCACGGCTTTATGCTCACCGCCGACACCGACACCGGCAATGCGGTCCATATCCTGCGGGCAAGCAGCTACCACGCCGACGGCAACCAGTACGGCCAGACCCCCGTCAATAATGCCCAGTGGCATCTGGTCACCGGCGTCTATAATGCAGACACGGGCACGGTTCGGCTTTATGTGGACGGCCGGCTCGAAGCTGAAAATACCAATACCAATCTCCTGCAAGTCAATCCCAATGACTTGGTCTTTGGGGCCTGGGGCGGCGAAGCCCTCAGCCAGTATGCCGGCGACCTCGACGATGTCCGCATCTGGAGTGTTCCGCTGTCCGCCCGGCAGATCGCCGAGGTCTATACCGACTTCATGCCCGGCGATCCGATTTGCGTGCCCCGGCCGGCCTTTGATGTTGCCGGGCCCCAGGGCGACGACATTCCGGACTGCAAAGTCGATCTCTACGATCTGGCCGTCCTGGCCGGACAGGAATGGCTGACCTGCAATTGGCTGCCGGCTGATCTGTGTCTGTAAATGGAATGAAAAATCAGCCCCCGGATACAAACAGGAAAGCCCTGGCGCTTCCAGGGCTTTCCTTTCCGGATGGATAAAACAGGAGGCTGCCTATGCGATCTAAAAATCAGACGGCTCGACGGAACGGATTCACACTCATCGAATTGCTTGTGGTCATCGCGGTGATCGCCATGCTGCTGGCCATCCTTCTGCCCGCTCTCAAACTGGCAAAGAGAAAGGCCCAGGCCGTCATCTGCCTGTCCAACCTCAAACAATGGAGCGTCCTCTATACGATGTACGTATCCGATTACGACCAGAGTCTGCCTGTCGGATGGAACGGCGGGACCATGTGGATGGTGGACCTGATGGCCTATTATGACGGCGTCGATGACGTGCGCCTCTGCCCGTCGGCAACCAAACGGCTGCACACGGTCCCCGGCAACCTCCCCGACACCTTTACGGCCTGGGGCGAGTACGGACACCCCGATTACTACAATGGCTGGGTTCCCCCCTGGGGCATCGCCGGACAGTACGGCAGCTACGGCGTCAACGGCTGGGCACACAACCCCCTGGATACAGGCGTCCCCGGAACCTATGATACCCCCCTGTCGGTACGCGGCTTCTATTGGCGTAAGGTTCTGGTCAAAGGCGATGCCTCACGCATTCCCCTGATGGGCGGCAGCATGTGGGACGGAGCCGAACCCCTCGAAACCGATGCGGCCCCTTCCGAAAAAGGGCTCCAGAATCAGGACAGCGACATGACCAATTTCTGCATCGACCGTCACGACGGCGGACCGAATATGCTCTTCATGGACACCTCCTCCCGCAAAGTGGGACTCAAGGAGCTATGGCGGCTGCCCTGGCATCAGAACTGGGATTACGAAAAAGCCAAACGCTCCGTATGGCCCCCGTGGATGCAGGGATACAAGGAATATTAACCGGCCGGCACAATCACAACAGAGTCGCGGTTGAATCCTCGCTTTTCAATCCCCAAACAGACACCCCTCGGTCAGTGTGAGTTAGTAATCTGAGTAATTGACCGACTGGTTGTCCGCCGCCGGCCAGTTCAGCCGAATCTCGGCAGTCTCCCTCTTATACAGCCAGCCGCTGCTTTCTCCGTCAGCGACATCCCCAAAAGCGGTTCCCTCAGAAACAATCAAAATGCTTTTATCCGTATTAAACGGATTCGCCGGGATGGACTGGAGATAGGGTCCGTAAATATAAGGACCGGTTGGGACCTGCGAAGAGGAAGAGTTTCCGTCCTTATCAGAAGTCCCGGTAAGTTGGTTGATCAATTCCGTTGGGCTGGCGATCGATTTCGTCCCAAAAATATTGTATTTATAGCCCGGCTGAAGACCCCCGTGCTGCATCTTATACAATTCAATCTGTGCCCGCCAGGTACGAAGGGTATCTTTGGCGGCGCTTTCTTTGGCCAGCAGGGTCTGTCCCTGGATCTGTGGAATCACAATGGCGGCAAGAATCCCAAGGATTGCCACCACAATCATCAATTCCACGAGCGAGAATGCCTTGTTGCTCATCCTGTAAGGTCCCTTAGAGAGATTTAGACGGTCAATCCGGTATCGACAACCCGCCTGCCGTACTTTATACGGCCATACCCATAGGAAAAAAGCCCGATAATAATCAGTATTTTTACCTATCTAACCGAAAATATTTTAAAAATTTTGTGAAAATACTATCAATGTCCGATAAAGTAGAAACGACAATATAGTGAACGTTGGGTTGTTCTAACCTGTTAACCTAATTTATTGTGGAGGGTTATCGTATGGAATCAGAAAGGCAAAAAACAAGTCGAGTCGTAGTGGCAGGTCTTTGTGTTCTCCTCTGTTCTGCTCCTTTGTTAGCTGTCTTTTTTAATGACGGCGGAGTCCATGATGTAGATTATGTGATTCCGAACACCGATTCGTTCGGCCTGGCCGTGGATTTCGGAACAACCGTCAATGTCCTCCCCGGTGCCTGGGTACAGGGCGGCTATTATAACGGCGATGTTTCCGCGTTGGGGACGATAAACTTTTATGGAGGCATCGTCGATGGAACTGTGTATGTATATGACACAGGGACGGTTACCGTTTACGGGTCCGGCTTTACAATCGATGACGGCAGCGGTCCGGTCGCCCTCGATCCGAGTGTTACCCAGATCAACAACCCCTATGCTCCCAATTGGACAATCTATCAATTTACGTTAACCGGCCAGTATGACAACGGGGATCCGATCAATCTTTTCATTTCTCTGGATTATCCGACCTCAGTACTCTACCTCAACTGGCCCGCTCCCGAGCCGAATATCAATGTCTATCCGATTTCTCACGAAATTGACTTCGGCGACATTGAAGTCGGCCAGTCCAGCTCAGGCATCGTACAGATTTACAACAACGGAAATGCTGATCTGCAGGTAGCCCCGGCCCAAATCGTCGGCGATGCGGCATTTCTCATCACAGTCGATCCCACTCCGATGGCGGTCGCCCCCGGCCTGACCGTAGACATTGAAGTCACCTTCACCCCGGCGGACGAAGGATATGTCACCGCCTCGCTTATCATTAACAGCGATGATCCCGACCAACCCTCGATCGATGTCTTCCTCGGCGGTGCCGGCGTCATCACGGAAGTCCCTCCTTCCGAGCAGATTCAGGAAATCATCGCCTTCTACAATCAATCCATCGCCGAAGGCACCATCGTCGGCTACGGCCCCTGGAATCTGCCCGAAAGACGCGTCAAAGCCCTGCGCTGCATGTTGGTCGCCGCAGGCCACCTGATCAACGGCGGGTATTACCGATTGGCAACAATCACCCTCGAAGCGGTGGATAAACTGTCCGACGGCAAAAAATGCCCGCAGGATTTCATCGTCGGCGAAAACGTCGCCCCCTTTAACACAATGGTCAATACCCTGATCGAAGACTTGGAAAATTTATAACAAAACAGGTTTTCTCCCCAAACCCGAGGCGGGACCTTTGCGTCCCGCCTTTTTTCTGCGCCGCGGAAATTATCCCATCAGGTATTGATCGAGGATCGGTTCGGCCGCCCCCGGCAGAATCCCCAACAGCCAGGCCAGGTCCACAACGGTAAACCGGCTGCGCATCTCATGCATATGAAGCGCCGCCTGCAAAAGCGACTCCCGCCCGCAGCCAATCGCATCCGCCGTATGCGCCGCCCCCGCCTGCTGAAGCCATTGTTTGATTTGCGAAGGGGTTTTCATGCGGCCCCGCAGCCGTTCATAAAGAGCCGCCCGCTTATCCGGCTGCGAAAGCGCCTCAGCGGCCTGCCGCAAAAACGGTTTTTTCCGCTCATAGTGCCCCTCCACCGAGGCAATCACCTGCGCCTGTTTCCAGTAGCCCGGGTCGATCCGCTCCGGGAGACAGGCCGTCGGCGCAAGATTCTCCGCCGACAGAATTTTCTCATACAAGGCCGCCGAAAAAATCGTTCCCAGCCCCACCTGTCGGCCGTGCAGATCATGGCGGCCCCCCGAGGCCGCCGAAACCATATCCAGCGTATGACTCAGCAGGTGTTCCCCGCCGCTGGCCGGGGCGCTGGTGCCCACCATTGTCATCGCCGCCCCCGACCGGAACAGCGCCTCAAACAGGGCCCGGATGCCCGCCCGTTCTCTGACGGCGATCTTTTCAGGCCGGTCCAGGATCGTCTGTTCAATCGAATCAATCATGCCGCAGCAGAAATCGCAATAATATTCACCGAACAGAAAATGATTCATCCGCCAGTCCGCGCTGCTCATGAATTTCGCAAGCGTATCCCCAAATCCCGCCGCGGTCATCTCAAACGGCGCGTTTTCAACAACGCCCGGATCGGCCCCCACAAAAACCGGCGGCCGGGCCACAATCAGCACCTTGACCCCGTCAACCAGCGGAGCTACATTGGCGGCCGCGTACCCGTTCATCGACGCGGCCGTGGCAATCACCCCATAGGGCATATCCAGCTCAAAAGACACCCACTTGCAAAGATCGTTTATCACCCCGCTGCCCACCGCCAGCAGAAAGCCCGCCGACGCCCTCTCGGCCCGCTCTTTCAGCCAGGCCATCGTCGGCCTGTCGCAAATCGGCCCCCCGTCCGACCCGTCAGGAACAAGAACATAAGAACGCCCCGAAAAACCGGCCAGCCCTTCATAAACCGCCCTGCCGCAAACCCCCCATGTCCGCTCATCAGCAACCAGAACAACACCCTTATCCCTCGCCCCGACCTCAATCAATAGCGAGGCAACCTGCTCATAAATCGTTTCAGAATAAAGAAAGGTTCGGATCGGCAGGGTATGATCGCGCCCGCAGCGACACGAAAAGGATTGATTCAGCAGATTTTGGTAATCCATACTTGATCCCTGCAATAATCGAGTTCACTGGTCCTGGGCAGTCTTGATCGCCGAAACACTTTCCGGACTCCCCACAACAATAATGCTGTCGTTCGACTGTACGATATCCGATGCGCGGGGGGACGTCAGTTGAACCTCTCCCCTCCGAATCCCGATGACGGTCACACCGAAACGCTTTCGAAAATTAAGCTCAGCCAGACTTTGGCCGACCCAGGAAGAATCTTCAGGAATGTGGATTTCATCCGCATCAAAAGCGTTGGCTTGTTCCTGCGGCGTCCCCAATTCACGTTGACGGAGATATCCCACGGCCCGGGGGGCCTGTTCCGGAGGACACAGCAAAACAATGCGATCCCCTGGATACATGCGAAAATTCGGGTTGGGATTGAAATAGGTATTCCCGGCCCGGCTGATGGCAAGGACTGATATGCCAAGTTCGCTGCGAATATCAATCTCACGCAGGGTCTTGCCCGTAAAGACAGAACCGGGCTGCAGGGAAGCTTCTTCAAGAACGACAGGCCAGTCCCGCAGACCGGGAATCGACTGAATCGAGCCATTGATCGTTTCCACGGCCTGTTCGGCGGCGTCATTGAAGGGCTGCAGAACAATATGAGCTCCCCTGCGGCGGTACTCGGAAACATGCCGAGATTCTGCGGCCGCCAGCGCGATACGGCCGCCGAACTTTTTTTCCCGCAGCAGACGCAGCAGAGATAAAGCAAGCACATGATCACGAATGGTGCATAAAACCCAGCTTGCCTTTGCGATAGGAAGTTGCTCGAAAATTTCCGGATCCGATACGTCCCCGTATATAACAGACAAACCCATGTCACGGCCTTTTTCGTGGACTTTGGGGTCAAAATCAACAACGGCCAGATGCCAGCCGTACTCCTGAAGCCCCCGGGCGATGGCGCTGCCGTAATTGCCCAATCCCATCATGATAATCATTTTCTCGTCAATCGAGAGCGATTCTGCGTCTGCCTGAGATTCTCGATACGGATTGGCCCGCTCAAAGATACGCAGAACACCCGCCAGAAGGGAATATAGGGAAGCCGAATACAAAATCATGTAAGTGGACGCAAAGATGGTTAATAAGCCCACAAGCGTAATCAGTCCCATCGTAGAGGCATCAATGTGCCCCAGGCTCAATCCCAGGGCCGCCAGGATCAGGGAAAATTCGCTGATCTGAGCGACGGCTAAACCCGACATAAATCCCGTACGCCGACGGTATCCCATCAGTCCCATGATCACCATCACAATCAGCGGATTGCCGATCAGCACAAAAAGCGAAAAAACAGTCGCTTTGCCCAGTTCGGCTCCGAGTAGGGAAAAATCAAGCTGGGCGCCCAGATGAATGAAAAAAAACAACAGCATAAAATCTCTCAGTACGACCAGTTTTGAACCGATGGTGTCCCGTTGCGGGGTAGAGGCAATCGAAACACCGGCCAGAAAAGCGCCGACTTCCTTGCTGAAACCGAGCAGTTCCGACGTGGATGAAAAAAAGACCGCCCAGGTAATTGCAAACAAAATCAGCAGTTCCTGGGAATGAGCAATGGTATGAAGAATCCGCGGCAAAACCCATCGCATCAGTACGAGGATCGCGCCAAGCATCACAAAGCCCTTGCTTAAAATCCACAAGCCCTCAACAAGCAGGGGCTCTTCCTGCCTGTCTCCCCCAAAGGCGGTCAAAAGGATCAAAGCGAAAATCGCGATAATATCCTGAACAATAAGAAATCCCACGGCAATGCGCCCGTGCAGCGAATCGATCTCCTTTTTGTCCGACAACAGCTTGACGATGATAATCGTGCTCGAAAAGGTCAGCGAAACAGACACATAAAGAGACAGGATCACCGGCATTCCAAAAAAAAGAGCGATCAAAAAACCGATCAGCGAAGTAAAAATGATTTGCCCCAGGCCGGTCACCAGCGCAACAGGCCCCACGGTACGAATCATACCCACATCCAGCCGTAGCCCCACCACAAAAAGAAGCAGGGAAATGCCGATGCTTGCCATCAAATCGATTTCGTGAACGCCTTTAATCAGCCCGATTCCGGACGGCCCCACCAGGATGCCCGTGATTAAAAAGGAGATAATCAGCGGCTGTTTGAAAAACAAGCCGATTAGGCTCATCACTACCGCTATGGCTAAAACAGATGAAACTTCTGTAAATAGGGTTAATTCCATCCAAATCCTCTGAACCGTCGGAATGCGATGCCTGAATCAGTACACTCCGATCCCGTCGTTGATTCATGCATCATCAGTCCGGCTGATCCTGAAGCAGGGTAATAATCTCTTCTTTTACCGGCAGCGCATCCTGCAGACCGAATCGGCTCCGCGCCAGCGCCTCGGCGGCAACCGCAAAACGAACGGCGCTTTCCGGATTGTCCCCCGTTCCATAACAGGCCGCCAACGCACCGCAAAAGGCATCTTCACAGCCGGTATGATCGATCATCTCAGAAGCAATCCCGGCCACCAGGTGAGTCCCCTGGCGATCCGCAAGCAGCGTCCCGTGCGAACCCATGCTCGTCACAACACAGCGGACCCCCTTGGTCACCAGCTCCGTCGCGATAAATTTCAGATCCTGCTCACCCCCCGCCCCCAGCTCCGAGCCGCACAGCAGACCCGCAAAATGAAGAACCAGGATATCCGTATTGTAAAACTCCGCCGGCCAGTCGAGAGCATGAACAATCCCCCGATCCGGAATCGGCAGGTTCACTTCCAAAATCGTTCGCGTCTTGTGAATCTGGGCCGACCGGATCGCCGCCACAATCGCCTCCTGCGAAAGCGAATCATGAATCAAGCACACATTCGCCGAACTGATCGCCTGCTCCGCCGCGGCGTATTCAATCTCATCCCGGCCGAATACCTTGTTGGCCCCCGCCGAACGGCAGCAGCGGTTCGCCCCCCGCCCGTCCACCAGCGTCATAATCACACCCGAACTGATCGCGTGCGATCCATAAACCAAATCCGTAGACACCCCGAAACGCGACAGGTTCTGCTTGATCATCTCCCCAAAGCAGTCCTCCCCCACACGCGCCATCGAGTACACCTCGCACCCGCACAAAGCCGCCTGAATCGCACGGTTAACCCCCGGCCCCGTAGGCGTGCACGAAAATCCCGATCCGTCCTCAACCCGGCCCGGTTCCGGAAAACGGTCACACTTGACCGCCATCTCCACATACGCCGGCCCGATGACAACTATTTTTGGAGTCCGTTCTGTCATAAGTCCGCCTTTCCAAAGGCATTTCTGACCATAGTATAGGCGCACAAGAACGCCGCGAAAAGGTTTTTTTGCTGAGAAATACGGTGAATTTCCTAAAAAACAACCTCTACCGGATATACCCGATCCTATATCATTCTAATCAATAATCACCTCATCCCGATACTTCGGCACCATCACATCCCACCCCGTCTGCTCGGCCAGGTAATCCCTGAACTGATGAGCATTGTCGCGTTCACCGTGAATCACAAACACCTTACGCGGCTTGTTTTTCAGATTCTGCAGCCACGTCAAAATCTCCTTTCGGTCGGCATGAGCCGAAAAGCCATGCGCCTGCACCACACTGGCCTTCACCTCAAACGTCTTGCCCAAAATCCGCACCTCCGGCTCCCCGTCCACAATCCTGCGCCCGAGCGTCCCATGCGCCTGGTACCCCACAAACAAAATCGTGCTCTCCGGCCGGCTGATATTATTCACAAGATGGTGCTTAATCCGGCCGCCCGTACACATCCCCGAACCGGCGATAATCATAATCGTCCCCTTGATGTGATTGATCGCCTTCGACTCCCGCGTCGATTCCACCAGCTTGAGCCCCTTGAAACTGAACGGCGACTCGTCATTGCGGACCAGTTCGGCCATCTCCTGATCATACAGCTCCGGGTGATCCTCAAAAACCCGCGTAACGCGCACGGCCATCGGACTGTCCAGAAACGTCATGATATGCGGGATCCGATCCTCCATCAGCAGCTCATTCATATAATACAGCACTTCCTGGCTCCGCTCGATGGAAAAACTCGGCACCACCAGGTTGCCCCCGGCCTCCCACGTCCGGTTGACGGCCTCCTCCAGTTGATGCTTGGTATTCTCAATATCATGGTGCTCCCGGTCTCCGTAGGTCGATTCAACCAGCACATAATCGGCCTGCTCGATGATCTCCGGATCCCGCAAAATCGGCTTGCCCACACGCCCCAGGTCCCCGGTATACAAAATCGTCCGGCACACCCCATTCAGGCACAGCCGGATCTGGATAACCGAGGCCCCCAGAATATGGCCCGCTTCATGAAAACTCGCTTCCACACCCGGCCCCAGCCGAAACAGCTTGCGATAACGCACCGGCCGAAACTGCTCGAAACAGGCCTGCGCCTCCTCCATCGTATACAGCGGCTCCACCGGCCGCGGCGGCGTATACTCCGCCCGTTTATGTCGTTTCCGCTTGTATTCGGCGTCTTCTTCCTGAATCTTGCCCGAATCCAGCAGCACAATCTGCGCCAGCTCCGACGTGGCCTTCGTGCAGTAAACCTGCCCCGTAAACCCCTCTTTTACCAGCTTCGGCAGCAGCCCGCAGTGATCCAGGTGGGCATGCGTCAGCAGCACCGCGTCCAGCGAAGCCGGGTCAAACCCGAAATCCTCCCAGTTTCGGCCGAGATACTCCCGCTCCTGGAACAGACCGCAGTCAATCAGAATCCGAGTCCCGTCAAACTCCAGCAAATGCCGCGAACCGGTCACATTCTCGGCCGCACCCAAAAATCGAAGTTTGATACGAAGCCCCTTCTCCGCCGGCTTCTCAGGTTCTTTGTGCTTGTGAAAAAAGGATTTAAAGCTCATCAATTCGTCAACCCTTCCGGTCTTTCGTCATCCAAAGCCGCGAAAAAAACCGCCGCCGCCCGAAGACGAAAAAACCATAAAACAACAATAAATCGACAAGGATTACCTATTATAGTCCGCTTTGAAGCGTTTTTCAACCACGAAATCCCCATAAGGACGATTTTTAAAGTCCAGCCCCGCCCCCGCCAAACACGGCCGATTGCTGCAAAAAAAATGTAAAGGAACGCTCTTCCCGGCAAGTCGGAAGCGTAATTGAATCATATTTCCCCGGCACTCTGGGGTTCTTCACTCCACCCGTCGCTAACTATGTTTGTCAACATACAGGAACACGAAGGGATTTAGACAGGATATATAGAATTTACAGGTATTTTTTGTTCTCTATTGACAAATCGGGTCATTTATGGAAAATAGTATCGTTTGAGTAAGGGTTAAAATTTCTCATAAGGCATAGTGAAATGGTAAAAAAGAAGATTCAACGGAGTGATCTACCATTTGGAAGTGAGTTTTCTCCCTCTCAAATTGATCTGGCCCATGTTTTAGAAATAGCCCATAAGGAAGGGGGTGACTGGAAAGCGTTTGAAGCCTGCATCAAGGCCAGCTATTTCTCAAAGAATAAGACTTCTGAATATAATCGTGGCAAATTAGCGAACAATACAAAATTGGGTATGATTGCATACGGGATAATTGACCGTGATGCTAACCTCACTGAATTAGGGCAAGAATTATATAAAGTTCGTAAGGATGGTGATAAACTCTATCGCATGCTTGCCAAACATATCTTACTAAATCTCCATGGCCTTAATCTTGTTCAATGTATTCTTGACATGCAGGCTTCCGGCGAAGGCGTCGATCTGCTGAAACTCCGCAGGTGGCTGGAAGAACGTGGTATCCACTTCCCCCGTGGCGGTAAGCATCCAAGCATGATGCGTTTGTGGCTTGAAAAAGCCGGTGTTTTTGTCTCCGGTTGGAGAGTTAATGAGGCTCTATTAAATGAGCTAATTGGTACCACTACCGAAGAGATTGAAGTTTTAGCAATGTTTACTCCGGAACAGAAAGCTTTTCTTAAGACCCTCGCCAACATGGGAGGCGGTGGCCCCTTTACTTCAAATGATATTGAACAGTTAGCCTCTGCTACTTACGGAATCGTCTTCAATGAAAAGAATTTGCCAAAGCAGGTGTTGTACCCTCTTCAAGAAGCAGGCTATATTACCCTCAAGCGCGGTACAAAATCTGCGGGACGAGGCGCAAAACCCTTTGTAATTTCTGCGACACCCAAACTCGTTGCCGATCTACTCGCTCCTATATTGAAACAACTCGAAAAACAGGTACAGTCTGATATTCGGCCACTTCTTATAAAACCTCTTTCGCATATCATCAAGGATCTCAGTTCCTCAAAAAAACATGTTAAAGGTCTTGCATTAGAAGCTTTAACATTCAAGCTAATGCGTCTGGTTGATATGGATTACGTTGCTACGCGCCTTCGCGGTAGTGCCACCGGTGGTGCAGAAGTTGATGTAATTTTTGAATCCAGTCGTTTTGTTTTTTCGCGTTGGCAGGTACAATGCAAAAATACAGCCCAGGTATCTTTAGATGATGTAGCAAAAGAAGTTGGCCTTACACATTTTCTTAAGAGTAATGTTATTGTAATTGTTTCTACAGGAAAGATCGGCACGGAGGCCAGAAAATACTCCAATAAGGTTATGACGGAATCGAACTTGTGTATTGTTATGGTTGACGGTCCAGACATTTCTGAGATTGTCGAGAACCCGACCCATATAGTAAACGTTTTTAACAGAGAGGCCAAGCAGGCAATGCGACTGAAGGCTTTGGATATATAAGGTATTTTCGTTTATGGTTACTAAAAAAGATATCAACATTTATTTCTCTACCAAAAAGGGGCAAATCCTTCTTGCGGATTCTCTCGATATACTACGCAGTGAGAAAACCAGCTCTGTTGACTTGATTATGACCAGCCCTCCTTTTGGCCTGGTTCGTAAAAAAGAATACGGTAATGTAGATGCAGATGAGTATGTTGAATGGTTTAAGCTATTCGCAAAAGAGTTCCGTAGAGTCCTGAAAGATACAGGCAGCTTTGTTTTGGATATTGGCGGTGCATGGAATAAGGGTGTTCCTACTCGCCATCTGTATCATTTTAAGCTTCTGATTATGCTTTGTGAAGAGTGCAATTTCCATCTCGCACAAGATTTTTATTGGTGGAATCCTTCTAAACTCCCAACTCCCGCAGAATGGGTTACTGTGAGGCGAATTCGTGTCAAAGATGCGATAAACTGTGTCTGGTGGCTTTCCGCTACTCCATGGCCGAAAGCCAGTAACCGACGAGTCCTTCAGCCGTACAGTGATAGTATGCGCGTTTTGCTTAAAAATGGATATCGAGCAAAAAAACGCCCATCCGGCCATGATATTAGTGAAAAATTTCAGATAAATAATGGGGCTGCGATCCCGCCAAATCTCCTTGCAATTCCCAATACGGAAAGCAACAGCCATTATATAAAGTATTGTACAGATAATGGGCTGAGGGTTCATCCTGCCCGGTATCCTGCGGAACTACCTGAATATTTTATTCGTATGTTGACCGATAAGGGTGATAAGGTAGTAGATCCATTTGCAGGCAGCTGTGTAACTGGTGAAGTGTGCGAACGTCTTGACCGAAAATGGCTTTGTATAGATATGTGCGAAGAATATCTCAATGGTGCGATTGGTCGATTCGACAAATCAAACGACGAACCCAAGCCGGACTCAGAGACTTATTATAAAATACCTCGGCCTGGTATACTTTGGAATGGCACTACTTATGATCCTTTGCCTAAAGACGGTGGCGCCTCGCGTCCTAATTCAAAGAAAAATAAATAATCTAAAAAACACTTATCTCCGCCCCCTCTCATCTCTTTTAGGCATACATTATAAACGCAATTCTTTTTTTATTGCCCTGGCATATTCCTGATTAGCTTTTTCCCAAGCTGTTTCTATAAATTTTCACATATTATTAAATTTTTAATATTTTATACTTGCTATTTAATATTTTTATGGTATAATACCCAGATAAGGCAATAAGCCCTTTGAAAAGTGCAGAAGAG
>JAHDQI010000317.1 GCA_018433925.1 Phycisphaerae bacterium
CCTTTTCATCTTCGCATCAACAACGTTGCTGCCGGCCGAATGTTGAAAAAACTAACCATACTATTAGAGGAGAGAAGGAGATGAGGGAGAGGGAGGGCCTGCGGCCAGATAGGAGAGCAGGTGAACAGGTGAGCAGGAGAGAGGGCCTGCGGCCAGACAGGAGAACAGGTGAACAGGTGAGCAGGAGAGCATGGAATTTGGCCGTTTTCATATTGGCTTTATTGGGGAGAAAAATTATAAAGAAGGTCTTGTCGGGCGGGAATATGGGGGTATAATGTGGGTGGTTTGGCTACTTAGATTTCGCAGCGAAAAAGGAAGGTGACAAGTAAGAATTCTGCCGGCCTTTACTCAATCTGCGGAGATTGTTTACGCAGTGAGATGTTCTTTGAAACGAATTGTTAACACAAAAGAAACCGGAAAAAGTGTCTGACCCCGTCCCGTTTTCCTGAAATGGATCACGATGATCCACTCCCGCCGCCGGCACAGCGCGCATGGCACGGTCGGCGTCGGCCATCTGTACGAGGGGCGGTATAAAAGTTGTCCCGTCCAGGACAGCGTCCCTGAACCCCCGCGGACGACCCAAAAAAGAAAAATGAGAAACGAGACAAATTATCAAGTGTCTGACCCTTTTTAATTCGGCCGGGTGCGCATGCTGCGGTCTATTGCAGCCATGAAAGGATGAGTTATGGACGTTCGGAAATGGATGAAGCTCTTTTGTTTATGCATTAGTCTTTTGTCACTTCCTGCGCCGGGACGATTTGTCCTTACAGAAACTGAGATCGAAGAGTTTTGCGATGAGAGATCGGCCTGTACGCATGATCCACTGGCCCTCTGCCCGACCCGGACCGGTGACGGGCTCTTTGTGCTGACTCAATGTATGGCGTTGGAGAAAAATTATTATTTATGGAAAATCACGGAAGACGGAAATGTTTTACAGAAGACCTGCCTGGCAGAAAATGAAGGCAAAATCTTCTCGTTTCCTGTGAAAGAAACGATGATACTTACCGCGCGGGGTCCTCTGCTGATGGTGCATACACCGATCCGCTATGGACAGACCGGGCCGGGAACTCCTGCGTCCTATCGATTTTCTCTGCCTCATAAAGAGACAGAGGATCCGAACCGGCTTACCCTGGCCATCGTCGGCGATCCATTTGTACAATCTTTATGCACGCTTTGCCGCCGCCGACTATCTATGGTCGCGGCCGGGTCGTATGTCACTTTTGCAGGTGAAGGTGACACGGGGCGTGATGTTTTGCTGAGCGTTGATCCCGATGGGAATGTGACGCAAAGCATCCCGATTTTTGACCCCTGGGTCGAACTCTGTGATTATGCCGTCTCTCCCGACGAGGGGGCCGTCGCTGTGGTTGCCAGAAAACAGATGAGCGAGGAAACCGGACGGTCCTGGGGCTATTCGGCAGGATTGCTGGACCTTCACGAGGGGCGACTCTTGCAAACCGATCTATTCCAAAGCCATGTCTACGAAGAGCCGGGTCAGGACAAGCGATATCCTGCGCTGCTGGCCCAAGAATTACGTCCCAGGATGGTTGCCCTGAAGGACTCTTCTTTTTTATGTTTTTATTCCACTCCTATAAATCACGAATCAGTCGCTGTACGAGTGCGCTTTTACAGCCCTCAATTTGAATTTTTAAAAGAAAAGGAACTTTTCAGATTGGATTGCGGATTTATGAAAGAATTGCCTGTCGCAAATACCCTGGATGCGGTCCTTTTCGATCACCGTCACTTTGTAATTTGCGTACAAACCCGAGGGCAGCTTGCTTTTTGGGTGTTTGATTTGAAGGGCGATTTAAACTATTCGAGGCCCCCGGCGGGAAAACAAAAAATAATCCGTGTTCAAGGTTTATTCTCTCTGCACAAATCTGTAGTGGCTGTCGTGTCGGAGGGGGAACTGCCTTCTGCAGGGCCGGTCCCGAATGAAAACTTTCGTGACTCTAAACCGGTATTAAAATTTTATACCCTCCATAAACGGTAACCGCTCCGATACAAGAGCTTGACAAGGGTTTTCAGGGGCCCTCAACAAATTCACTTTCGCCGGCGTTTGGCCTGGACTCAAGAATCCATCCTGTTTCTTTGTTGGGTTTTCTGTTTTTTTCATACGCGATGCATCATTTTGAAGATGTTTTCGTGCTGGAGTGTGATATTAAGTTCCATGTCTTTGGCGATTTTGTTGAGCTGGGCCTGGATTTTTTCCATGTCGATGGCCGCGTCGGTGATGTCGACGGCCATGGTCATGACGAAGTACTCGGCCATGATGCGCTGGCTGACGTCGATGATGTTGATGTTGGCTTTGGCCATGGTGTTGGCGATGCGCGCGATGATGCCGACCCTGTCGGCGCCCGTGACGGTGACGATGCAGACCTGGGAGATCCTTTCTTTGCTTTTCTTGCCGGCCATATTGCCTTTCCTTTCAGGAGACGGTTGGTTTTCGCTTACGGGCCTTCATTATAGACCCCTGCGGCCGAGCCGCCAGCAAAATCAGGTCCGCGGGGGCGGGGCCGGCTTTGCGGCGGTCTTGCATTCGGGGGGGAATCCTGCTATACTTTATGTTTCTGTCGAGGAAAACAAGAGGCAATATGTCGGATATCGAAACTATGGAACTGACAGACAATCTGAATATACATTGTTTTAAGCCGCTGATCACGCCCGATCAGATCAAGGAGGAGCTGCCGCTGGATGAGGCGGCGGCCCATACGGTGGCGTCGTGCCGGCAGGCGGTGGAGCAGATCCTGACCGGCCGGGAAGGCCGCCGGATCGTCATTGCCGGCCCGTGCAGTCTGCACGATGAGGCGGCGGCGCTGGAGTATGCCCGGCGGCTGCGAGGGCTTCAGGAGGAGGTGGGCGAGCGGGTCCTGCTGATTATGCGGGCGTATTTTGAAAAGCCGCGGACGACGCTGGGCTGGAAGGGGATGCTGTATGATCCCCATCTGGACGGGTCGTATGATATTGAAAACGGGATTCGTCTTTCGCGGAAGATTTTGACGGAGATCGCGGCGATGGGGCTTTCGGCGGCGACGGAATTTCTGGATCCGATTGTGCCGCAGTACCTGGCGGACCTGGTCAGTTGGGCGGCGATCGGGGCGCGGACCTCGGAATCGCAGATTCACCGGCAGATGGCCAGCGGTCTGTCGATGCCGATCGGCTTTAAGAACGCCACGGACGGGAACCTGGAGACGGCTTTGGATGCGATTCGCGCGGCGCTGAGCTCGCATTCGTTCCTGGGGATTGACCGCCACGGCCGGGTGATCGTCGCGGAGACGCGGGGCAATAAATACGGGCACCTGGTGATGCGCGGCGGCGGCAGCGGGCCGAATTATACGAGTGAATATGTGGCCTTCGCGGAGGTGCTGCTGCGCAAGGCCCAGATTCCCAACGGGCTGGTGATTGATTGCAGTCACGCCAATTCGCACAAGAACTACAAGCGGCAGCGTGAGGTGCTGTTGGATGTGTCCGATCAAATCCGCTCGGGGAACAGGAGCATCGCGGGGATTATGCTTGAAAGCTTTCTGAAGGAGGGCAAGCAGAGTATCGGGGCGCCGGGGGGGATGAAATTCGGCGTTTCGCTGACGGACAGTTGTATCGGCTGGGAGGAAACGGATGAGCTGATTCGCTCTTTTGCCGAGTCGGTTTGAGTGGAAAAAGGCGAAATTCGGGGCCGGATCACTTCTGGCAGGAGGATTCATAACTCTTTTTTTTGATTTGATTTATGGAAGTTTTATGGGGGCGTTGGTGGAGTTTTTACGAAAATTTTCGGAATTTCTTTTACTTTTTCGTAAAATTTCGTTATCTTGCCTATTATGACAAGGAAACGTGTAAATCAGAAAGATATCGCGGACAGTTTGAATGTTTCTGTTGCCACGGTTTCCAAGGCCCTGCGGGGGGACTATTCGGATATCAACATTGAGACCCGCCAGCGTGTGCTGAACATGGCCACGAAGCTGGGGTATGATACGGGCACCCACATTCGTCCCTCGCTTGAGGAGGAGGACGTCAAGCCGTGCATGGTCGGCGTGTTGATTCTTCGCAAGCGTCACGAGTGGCAGCATACCGATTATTTTGCGGGGATGAGCGAGAAGTGCGCGAAGATGAACGTTTCTCTGATTCTTCATTATATTCACGAAGACGACAGCCGTCAGATTTTGTACGCGGAGCATCAGCCGCCGGCGATGCGTGACGGTCAGCTCCGGGGTTTGATTCTGGCCAATGCCTGGCCGACGGATGTGGTTCGGACCCTTTCGGAGAGGATTCCCTGTGTGTCCATTCAGTACGAGTATCCCCAGATTCCGATGGATATCATCGGTGTCGATGAGAACCAGGGGATCTCGCTGCTGATGGACCATTTATATATGCGTGGTCATACTCAAATCGGCTTTTTTGGGCGCTGCGGCCAGGTGGTCACTGCACGCAATCGTTTTGCTATGTATGTGAATTCATTATGCCGCCTGGGGCTCGAGTTTTGTCCTGAGAACGTCTGTGACCTGTCGCCGGCGACGCTGGAGGACAAGGAATTCGAGCTGCGCGGACAACTGGAACGGGTGTCGGATCGTATGCAAAATGGGGTGACTGCATGGATCTGCGCGAATGACTGGGTAGGATATTTGCTTTGCCGAGGATTGCTTAATCAGGGGCATCGGATTCCGGGCGACGTATCGATTGCGGGATTCGATAACAGTGAAGACAACACGATCGGCTGCCCCCGGTTAACAAGTGTATCCGTCCCGGCGCTTCGGATTGGTGCCGAGGCGCTGCGACGACTGTTACGTCGTATTCGGCACCCGAAAAGTCCGCCGCTAAAGGTACTGCTACCGGTTCAATTATTTGAAGCACAGACTACCGGCCCGGCTCCCGAGGGGTAAACTCCGGGACTTTTGGAGACTCGGGCGGGAAGCGCCACGCCTTCCTGTTTGCCGAGAAGGTTTTAAAAAAAGCGGCCTGCTCCGGGGGAGGCCGTTTTTTTTATGCGCTTTCGGCGCTCCGGCCGTTTCCTGTAATCCGACCGTCCGAATCGGGAATGCGTTTGTCGCCTGGGTTTGCGGTTGCCGCGGGGCGGTTTATGGGGTATAAAGGGGGGGGTGCAGCGTGTTGAATCCCGAATTTAGCGGTCTCTATCGACAGGAATAAGGATATGGCGGTATCGTTTCAAAAATGGCTGTTGAAGATTTTCGGCTCGCGGAATGAGCGTCTGGTGAAGGGGTATCTGCATACGGCGCTGTCGGCCGGGGCGTATGAAGAGTCGGTCCGGTCGCTGAGCGATGCGGAGCTGCGTGAGAAGACGACGGCTTTCCAAGCGGCCCTTCAGGGCGGAACGCGGCCGGAGGAGATTTTGACCGAGGCGTTCGCGGTGGTGCGTGAGGCGGCCCGGCGGACGGTGAATATGCGTCATTTTGATGTGCAGTTGGTCGGCGGGAACGTGCTGTATGAGGGCAAGATCGCGGAGATGGCCACGGGGGAGGGCAAGACGCTGGTGGCGACGCTGGCGGCGTACCTGGTGCACCTGACGGGCCAGCGTGTGCACCTGGTGACGGTCAATGACTACCTGGCCAAGCGGGACGCGGAGTGGATGCGTCCGGTGTATGAGGCGCTGGGGATGACGGTGGGGGCGATCCAGGCGGACATGGACACGACGGGCCAGGAGCGTCGCGATCAGTACCACTGCGACATCACCTACGGGACGAATAACGAGTTCGGGTTTGATTACCTGCGCGACAACATGAAGCTGTCGCTGGAGCAGATGGCGCAGGGGCCGCTGGAGTACGCGATTGTGGACGAGGTGGATTCGATTTTGATTGACGAGGCGCGAACGCCGCTGATTATTTCCGGGCCGGCGTTTGATGATGTGACGCGGTATAAGAAGGCCGACGGGGTGGCGCGGCAGCTTTTGACTCTGCAGGGGGCTTACAACCGGATGAAAAGCAGGATTGACGGCGGCGAGCGGACGCTGGCGGCGGCCCGAAGCGAACTGGGCGAGGCGAAAAAGAGCAAGGACTCGGCCCGGATTCAAAAGCTGCAGAAAACCATCGAGCAGACGGAGCAGGAACTGGAGGCCGACCAGGCGAAGCTGGAGACGATGACGCAGTATTACGAGGTGGAGGAGGATCGCAAGAGCGTGCATTTGACGCATGAGGGGATTGGGGCGGCGCAGGACATCGCGGGGATCGGCTCGTTTTTTACCGGCTCGAATATGGACTGGCCGCATATGCTGGAGCAGTCGCTGCGGGCGCACGTGGTTTTCGAGCGGGAGAAGGATTACGTGGTGCTCGACGGCAAGGTGATTATTGTCGATGAGTTTACGGGTCGGCTGATGCACGGTCGGCAGTGGTCGGACGGGCTGCACCAGGCGGTGGAGGCCAAGGAAAATGTGCAGGTCAAGGAGGAGACGCAAACGCTGGCGACGATTACGCTGCAGAATTTTTTCAAGCTGTATGAGAAGATTGCCGGGATGACGGGTACGGCCTCGACGGAGGCCGAGGAGTTTATGAAGATTTACGGGCTGGATGTGGTGGCGATTCCGACGAATAAGCCCTGCGTGCGGGAGGACCGGGAGGATTTGATTTTTAAGACGATGCGGGAGAAGTTTAACGCGATTGTCGATGCGATTTATGAGACGAGCCGGGCGGGTCGGCCGGTTCTGGTCGGGACGGTGAGCATTGAAAAGAGCGAGGCGATTTCGCAGGCGCTGTCCAAGCGGCACGGGCTGGATCACGAGGTGCTCAACGCCAAGCAGCACGCGCGCGAGGCGTCCATCGTGGAAAAGGCCGGCTGGCAGCATACCGCGCGGGACGGGTCGGTGCGGGGGAACGTGACGATTGCCACGAATATGGCCGGGCGCGGTACGGACATCAAGCTGGGGCCGGGCGTGGCGGATATCGGCGGGCTGCATATCCTGGGCACCGAGCGGCACGAGGCGCGTCGGATTGACAACCAGCTTCGGGGGCGTGCCGGGCGTCAGGGCGACCAGGGATCGAGCGAGTTTTTCCTTTGCTTCGATGATGATCTGCTGCGGATTTTCTCGCCGGACTGGGTGGTCAAGGCGCTGTCGATGCCGCTGATGGGGTGGGAAGAAGGGATGCCGATTCAGCATCGGCGGATCAGCAAGGGGATTGAGAAAGCGCAGAAGAAGGTGGAGGAGCGCAACTTTGAGATTCGCAAAAGTCTGCTCGAATACGACGAGGTGATGGACTACCAGCGGAAGATTTTTTACGCCCGCCGGCGCAGTCTGCTGAAAGGGGAGGACCTGAAGGGCATTATCGAGGGCATGCTGGGCCACGTGATCGAGAAGGCCGTCACTATTATGACGGACCCGCTGTATCCCTTCCGGTGCATGACGGAGTGGGCGCGCGGGGAGTTCGGCACGGAGCTGGATGCGCGGCGGCTGGAGGGCCTGGAGCCGGCGGATATTGAAGAGCAGATCAAGGAGCAGGCAGCCAAAAACGTCTCCAGTGAGATCTCCATTGCGCTGGGCGAATACCTGGAGGACTATGCCGACCCGAAGACGTGGAAGCTGGAGGCCCTGACGAAGTGGGCGATGAGCGCTTTTAAGGTGAATTTGTCGGCGGGCAAACTGCGTCACATGACGGGCGAGGAGATTGAGCAGACGCTGATTGAGGCGGCCTGCGAACAGGTTCGGAAAAAGGACGCCGCCCGCCTGTATGAGTTTGTGAAGGAGGATTTCGCGGCGGGCAACCTGCGGACGTGGGCGGGGGGCAAGTTCGGCATCGAGCTTTCGACAGACGAGATCCAATCGAAACGGAGCGAGGAAATTAAAGCGGCTCTTTTGGAGAAGGTGCGCGAGAAATACGCCCGCCGGGAGATTGAGTACCCGGTGGAGTTCGCGATGAATATGGCGTTCGGGCCGCAGGGTCCGAATGTGTACGGTTTTGAGGCGCTGGCGGACTGGGCCAACCGGCGGTTCAGCGCGGGGCTGACCACGGAGGAGATTCAGCATACCAAGCCGGAGGCGATTTATAAAAAACTGCTGTCGCTGAGCGAGGCGTATCACAACGGCCGGCTTGACGAAGAAACGGCCGAGCAGGTCGGCCGCCTCCCGTCGCCGGAGGCGCTGGCCGCCTGGTGCAACGAGCGATTTGAAACGGCCTTTACGGCCGGGGACCTGGCGGACCGGGAGCCGGCGGAGGCGAAGATCCTGGCCGCGGCGAAGGCGTTTTGCCGCCGGGAACTGACGGATCTGGAAAAGTACGTGCTGCTGCAGATTTATGACAGCACCTGGAAGGACCATCTGTATGCGATGGACCATCTGAAAGAAAGCATCATGCTGCGGGCTTATGCGGAGAAGGACCCGAAGATCGAGTACAAGCATGAGGGCTATCGTATGTTTGAGCAGATGCTTGAGTCGATTGAGGACAAGGTGACGGACATTATCTTCCGGGTGCGGCTGGACCCGAAGGCGCGGACGCGGAGTGTGTGGAACGTCAGCGGGGCGCAGCATGACCAGGTGGGGCAGTTTGAGATGGCCCAGCGGCAGCGTGCGGCCGCCCAGGCCCCGCAGGGCGAGCCAAAGGTCAAGACCATCCGGCTTGACCAGCCGAAGGTCGGCCGCAACGATCCCTGCCCCTGCGGCAGCGGCAAGAAATATAAAAAGTGCTGCGGAAAAACCCTGTAAATCAATTATTCATAATGATTTAATTGACCGCAGATCACATCTTCGGCAGGACACCCGATTTTCACATTCTCTGTGCGTTTTGTAGAAATGAAAAAATTTTTTAAAAAATTTTGATTTTGTTATCAACCTGGGGCGGGTCTGTGTCGGCATCTATGTAAACGCCGTTCATAGGCAGGGGTCATCGGGGTCGGTGCCCCTGTTTTTTTATGCCTTTTTTGCCCGGTTTTTGGTCTGGGCCGCGCAGAAAAAAACGCCGGGGGACAGGTCCCGGCGTTTTCCTTAACTCCCTTAAAGCGGGTGTCTTATGGCTTAGCACAAAGCGATGTAAGTGGCAATCGCAAGAAGCAGAATTCTTTTCTTTGAGGCAAAAAACGGGCGCCAGATATTCTCCATAAAGTTAGCCATTTTTTCTCCCCTACACTTAAGGTTCATTCCCCCCATGACCGAAGCCATGACTGATCTTACAAGTGCAGTATATACGAAA
>JAHDQI010000427.1 GCA_018433925.1 Phycisphaerae bacterium
GAGCCGTTTTTCGCTGTATGCGCTGTTTGTCTCGTCGGCGGCCCTTCTTTTTCTGATTGCGTATGCCCAGTTGGCTCCGGCGGTTCGCGGGGTCGAGGTAGCTACACTGACCGATTCCTTCGGCGCCCGCTGGGCCAGCGCCGACCGGGGCCTGCGAAGCGGGACTCGGCTGGCGACCAAATCCGCTGCGCTTCTGCTGCGGGAGGGTGTGGCCACGGTGCAGTTTGACAACGGCAGCCGGGTGGCTTTGGAGGGGCCGGCGGAGTTTGAGGTTTTGACGAAAGATCAGATTCATTTGCGGTATGGGCGGCTTTATGCCTCGGTTCCAAAAGAGGCGATTGGATTTACGGTCAGCACGGCGCATTCGAAGATTATCGACCTGGGTACGGAATTCGGGGTGAAAACCGATCCGGACGGGATGGAGCTGCATGTCATGAAGGGGCGGGCGATGCTGATTTCGGGGTGGCGCAAGGATGAGCTGGCGGGGGGCGAGGCCATGGCCGTGTCGAGGGCCGGGGAGGCGACGGCGATTTCGCTGAAGCGGATGGGTTTTGTGCGTGCGATCTGCTCAGATACTGAGGCGGTGTGGAAGGGGCAGTCGATCAGTCTGGCTGATTTGGTTGGGGGCGGCAACGGGCTGGGCAGCGGCCGGATATCACACGGGGTGGACCCGCTGAACGGGCAGGCGGTCGAGACGATTACGCCCCGCTACAGTATGCAGGGCAGCGGTCGGTATGAGCCGGTTTCGTGGAGTCCTACCATTGACGGGGTGTTTGTCCCGGATGGGGGGTCGGGGCCTGTGACGGTCAGCTCGCGGGGGGATCTGTTTGCGGGATGTCCGGATACGAACGGCGAGTTCTGGACGGAAATTACCAACGGGGGGCAATTGTCAGACCCGGTGGACCTGACACCGCCGCAGTTTCGGCTGGCGGGCCGGGAATACGGTACGGAAAAAAATCCGGCGATATTTATGCATGCCAACGTCGGGATTACGTTTGATTTGAAGGCGATCGAGGGGGTGCTTGGGGGGATGAAGATTCGGGAATTTACGGCCCTGGCGGGGATCAGTGAGAACGGTCCGCGTCGGGCTCCGTATGCGGATTTCCGGGTGCTGGTGGATGGGCAGGTTCGATTTGAGGCGGCCGGGGTTGACGGGGTTCGGGTTTGTCCGGTTTCTGTGGAGATCGGCGAGTCGGACCGGTTTTTGACGCTGATGGTGACCGACGGGGGTACGGAGTTTTGCCTGGAGGTGGACGGGGTGCCTTTTGTGCTGGACGGAGACTGGGGGCTTTTCGCGGAGCCATATCTGCGGGTTGAGCTGCCATAGAACGAGACGAGAATTTGAAGTTGATATATTGATTTGGAGAGACGGGTGGACAGAATCCATTTGAGCATCTGGTTTACTGTGTGTGTTGTTTCGGCGGGGGTGGTTTGCCCGGCGGCGGCCGAAGAGATTATTGACGGGCAGACGCATTGGGTGCATGATCCGGAACTGATCGCGTGCGGGGAGTATTTTTACGCGTTTTCGACGGGCAACGGGGAGCCGATTGAAATGCGCCGTTCGAGGAACCTGCACAACTGGGATGACCTGGGCGGGGCGATTTATGAGCTTCCCGCGTGGGTGCAGAGCCAGCATCCTCCGGTTGAGATCTGCTGGGCGCCGGGGGCGATTTATCATAACGGGAAATATTACCTGCATTATTCGGCTTCCTCGTACTTCGGGCAGAATATTTCGTCGATCGGGCTGCTGTCGAATGTGACGCTGGATCCGGGCGATCCGGATTATGCGTGGGTCGATGAGGGCCCGATCATCAGCTCGACGACGGGGGATTCTTACAACGCGATTGACGGGGTCTTTGTCAAGGATCAGGGCGGGCAGCTGTGGCTGGCGTTCGGTTCGTTCTGGAGCGGGATTAAACTGACGCCGCTGGATTCGGCGACGCTGAAGCCGACAACGACGCCGGCGACGCTGTATTCGATTGCCGCCCGGTCCGGATCGACCACCGCGATTGAGGCGCCGTATATCGTCTGGCGTAACGGGTATTATTATCTGTTTGTCAATTGGGACAGTTGCTGCCAGGGAACCAGCAGCACGTACAATATTCGGGTTGGGCGTTCGACCTCGATTACCGGTCCGTACCGGGATCAAAACGGGGTTTCGATGTATTACGGCGGGGGGACGCTGGTGCTGGGCAGCGGCGACCGCTGGATCGGTCCGGGGCACGCCTCAATTGTGTCTCTCGACGGGCAGGATTTCTTTTCGTTTCACGCTTATGATGCGCTGAACAACGGCCGTCATGTACTGCGGGTTCATTACCTCGAGTGGGACGGGGCGGGCTGGCCGGTGGTCGGGGAGGCGGTGGCCCCGGCGGCGGGTGAGACGGTGGGCTATTGGAATTTCGAGGACGGCACGCCGGGGGCGCTGCTGAATGATACGGGCCTGTACGGGCAGGTGGGTACGGTGGATCAGTCGGGCAATGATTTTCACCTGTATGCCTGGAGCGCAGCGGACAGCCCGGTGTTTTCGCAGGAAGGCGAGACGCCGACGGGGACGGGGCTGGCGGCACGGTTTGACGGCGATCAGGATGGATACACACGCGATGCGTTCATCCATCGCTGGTCGCCGGCGGCGTGGACGATTGAGCTGTCGGTCAAGCTGGATTCGCTGGCCGGCTGGCAGACGATGATCGGCCGGGACGGGTCTTCGCAGGGCGAGGATGAATCCGATTTTTACTTCCAGAACAACGGCACCAATAACCGGTTCCGCGTCAATTTTGATACGGTGGGGGGGCAGCGATATATCCTCGATGCGAATTTTACTCCGGTTGCGGGGCAGTGGTATTCACTGGCGGCGGTCTCCGACGGGCAGACGCTGAGGATGTATGCCGACCAGATGGACGGGGCCGGGTTTGGCCTGGTCGGGACCCTTGCGCTGAATGCGGCCAATGACAACGCGCCGGCGGCTTCGAACGCGAACTGGACGTTTGGTCGCGGATGGTTCCGGGGCGGTTATGTGGACTATATCCGCGGCTGCCTGGATGAGATTCGGTTTACGGACCGGGCGCTGTTGCCGACGGAGTTTCTGGGGTACAACGCGCTGGTGATTTCGGAGTCGGGCGGGGCAACGGCCGTCAGCGAGGAGGGGCCGACGTGGGATAGCTTTGGGGTGCGGCTTAACCACCACGCTACGTGGCCGGGACTGTCCGATGACGTGATCGTGACGTTGTCAACAGATGGGCAGGTGACGGTTGTGCCGGAACAACTGGTCTTTACGTCGGCCAATTGGCAGACGGAGCAGGCGGTGATGGTGACGGCTGTGGATGATGGGATTTTGGAGGACGATCCGCATACCGGACGAATCCAGTTTGCCCTGAGCAGCGGAGACGGGCGATATCAGGGCGCGGCGGCGGCCGATCTGCTTGTCCAGATTACGGAAAATGAATGCGGGGCCTGGGGGTACCTGGCGGGCGATCTGAATTTTGACTGCCGTGTGGATTTGGAGGATTTGTCGATGCTGGCGGGCGGCTGGGCGCCGTCGATGGAAGGGCTGGCGGATGTGGCCGGTGACTGGCTGGGGACGACAGAGCCGTTTGCGCCGGGCGCGGTGTACGGAGCGGAATGATACAGAGAGGAAACAAGTGTGTGAAGTGTGGTTTTTCGTGTGAAGTGTTTGATTGATAATGCGGAGTACGCAGTACATGAACCCAATTTTTGGAGGACGAAAGATGAAAGCAAAGTGGTTACAAGCAGTTGTGGTGCTGGCGGTGCTGGGTATCGCCGGTCATGCGGCGGCCGATGCGATCTGGACCGGCGCCGGCAGCGACGACCTGTGGAGCAACGCGGATAACTGGCAGGACGGCATTCTGCCGGCCGTCGGCGTTGGGACCACGATTCTCAACGCCAATAATGACGCCGGGAATGACTATCTCCTGATGAACTCGACGGCTACGCTTGACGGGGATATTTTCGGGCCGGAGTGGGGGATGCACCTGGATATTGACGGCGGCAACCTGACGACGACGGGCTGGTCTTTTGCGCCGATCGGCGAGACGTCGATGGTCGAGGTGCGCAACGCCGGGTATCTGCAGGTTCATAACCTGCTGCCCGGCTGGTCCTGGTGGTATGAAACGCCGGGTACTATGCTGAATGTTTATGACACGAGTATGGTCAAGGCCACGGACTGGATGTGGACCGGCGGCCGGGTGACGCTCTACGGCGGCACGGTGGATATCGATGGGGCCGTGAACCTGCTCTACAATCCGCTGAGCTGGGTGGATATTTATGACGGCGAGCTGATTATCCGGACTCGGTATTCGGGCGAGCGGGATCTGGCCGCGGAAGCGGCGGCCTGGTATGCCGACGGCTATCTGAAGGCCTTTGGCGGCGCCGGGGAGATCCTCATTGATACAGATACCCTTGTCGATGGGGTGATTATTTCGGCGGTGATCCCGGAGCCGGCGACGATGGTTCTGCTGGGCTTGGGCGGCCTGCTGGCATTAGGCAGAAGGAAATAAGCGAAGGTTTATTGGGTATAGCGGTTGTTCCCGGCCGTCCTTGCGGCGGCCGGGAGCCGCGGAGAGTGCGCGGCGGCGGTTTCTGCGTGCCTTTGGCTGGAAGCCGAATTTGTACTGAACTTATCGAAACTGATTGAATCTGTCTGGTTTGGCGGAGGCCGCAGAGGGTTTTGAGAATCAAAGGCCGAGCGAGCGGTCTTGAAAAATCAATACAAACTTTATCTTAGCAAGGAGAACGGGACATGAAAACGAACAGGTTGGCATTTATGGCGGCGGCGCTGGCGGCCGTGCTGATCGGTAGCGCTTCGGCCGACATTTTGTGGAACGGCAGCGCCGGCGATACCCTGTGGCGAACGGGGGGCAACTGGAGTACGGGCCAGGCGCCGGCTCCGGGCGTTGGGGCTATTTTTATCAACAATCAAACGAACGGGACGCTGGTGCTGGTCGATGCGCTGACCGACACCACCCTTGACAGCGACATTTTCGGGCCGGAATGGGGCATGACGCTGGAGATCGACGGGGGTAACCTGACGACGACCGGCTGGTCGTTCGCCCCGATCGGCGATGTGGCCAATCCCTCGATTATCCAGGTCCGAAACGGAGGGAACTTGACGGTTCATAACCTGCTGCTGGGGGATAACTGGTGGTTTGGAACAGCTCCGGGCGTGATTTTGAACCTGTATGATACGAGTACGGTGACGGCTACGGACTGGTGCTGGCTGGGGGGCAAGATGAATCTTTACGGCGGGACCGTTGATGTGACCGGCTCGATGAATATGGATACGAATGCGCAGGGATTTGCGAACCTGAATATTCACGGCGGGACGCTGATTGTTCGGGGCGCGGACCTGAGCGGCGTGATCGACGGGTGGATTGCCAGCGGGTATCTGAGCGCTTATGACACCACGCCGGGCGAGCGGGGAGCCGGATCGATTGTGGTGGA
>JAHDQI010000400.1 GCA_018433925.1 Phycisphaerae bacterium
CCTCATCAAGGCTGTCTATGTATAGATATAGTTGATAAGTCCCATTTATCCATTCCTGAAATAAAGCATGATCGAAAAGCTTCCGATATAAGTCTTGTTGTGATCCAACGCTTCTTAAATCTATAAACAGCAATTTACGATCCGTTGAATCGATAGCATGTTTTTCTATTTGCTGAGCGTTATTTATTTCATGAGATTTTCCAATTCCGGGTTCACCTAAAAATATAACACAATGATCCTGAAGAATTGCCTCTACGTCAGAAACTGATTGGCCGTAGTATTGTGCGTAATCAGCTTCAGGGTCTAACAGAAAACCTCTTTCGTCAACTTTGTATGCACCGCCCCTGGGACAATAAAATCTTTTCCAACCGTATTCCATAATTATCTCCTTTTTCACCGACCAATTGATTATACTAGTCAATTCATTTTTTAAAAAGAAGAAATAAGCAGGATCCATCATAACATATATCAAATATTTGCCAATTTCCGCGCGACAGATTCGGCCTTACTGCAGTTATATGTGTTGAAAAGGGTCAATTCCTTTATTTTCTAACTAAACTTGAACCTCGAAAATCGACCATTCAAATCCCCGTATTTTTCTTTTAAAATTCTTAGTTTGTTCTCGATCCATATCGTCCACATCGAAGCGTTTGCGCGACCCCCAACAGACCCAAAATCCGGATTTTTAAAATATTTTTTACCCCTTACCCGGCTTATGGTTACGTCATTCCCGCGCCGTTTGAAACTCCGAATTTTCGAAGCGTTTGTGCAACACCGCCTCTATATACGGAGGGACACCGTTTTTCCCTCCAAGACGAAAAAACTGAATACAAAAGCCCGGAGCGTAAGCGACAGGATCGGAGGAACCGAAAAATGAAGGAGTCAATGAGGAGCAGCGCGACCCGACAAACCTTCTTCTCTTTCAACCCCGCCGGCCCTGTGGCTCAAAAATGTGCGCCGGCAGCTCAATCCCCCAAAAACCTGGCTCAAAAAGGTGCGCCGCCGTTCCCGGCCGGTTCAAAAATGCGCCCCGATGTGCGCCCCGGCCGTCAAATTTTTAACAAAACCCCTCTGCCAACCCAAAAACCCACAATCGCCCCTTGTCACCCCGACTCCGATCCGCACGTCCAGCATAAAACGGCCACCGCCAAAGGCGGTTTCCTTATTTCTTGTCTCTCGTCAGCGTTAAAACGCTGGCAAAACTCGGAAAAAACAGGAGAAAAAGCGGCAATTTTTGTACAAAAAACGGACAAAACAGAACAAAGAGCGGACAAAAAAGGAAAAGCAACGGACAAACTTGGCATCAGGAAAAATACCCACAAAACCGTGTTTTTATCCCAGAATCAAACAAAACGAGGCAAAATCAAAAAGAATCAGTCCTCGAGGAAGGCCGAATGCGGTTTTGGCCGGCCTGTTTTTCGGCCGGACTGTAGCGGCTTACAGATAACCCGCAGCCAACCGGACGGAACAAGAAAAACACGAAGCCCCGCGAAAAAAAATCGAATGAGTACAAATTCCTGTAAACAGGATTCCCCCCGGCCGCTCTATACAGGCGGCAATTCGCTGAAAATAAAGATTGCGGCCGCGGCCGGACCGGCTACAATTTCAGCCGGATTGAAAGGAGATTCTATGCAGGCGTTTATTGGAAATTTGAACGGGCTGGAACTGTTTTTCGCCATCTGCGCCATCGTCGGAGGCATCCTCTTCTGCTTTCGTCTGGTTCTGATGTTCCTCGGCGGGGATGCCGACGGAGCGGACGGAGCCGACGGGTTTGACCTCGATGTCGAGGCCGCCGATGCCGATGCCCTCGGCGACCTCTCGGACAGCGACGTCAGCTTCAAGCTGCTCTCGCTGCAGAGCGTGACGGCCTTTTTGACCATGTTCGGATTGGTCGGCTGGGCCATGCTCGCCCACGGCAACTATCACCCCGTCATCCCGATCATCAGCGGCATTCTCGCCGGACTGGCCATGATCTGGGTCATGGGAAAAATCTTTCAGTTCGCGTATTCCATGCAGTCCAGCGGTACGCTCAACCTGCAAAACGCCGTCGGGAAGGAAGGGTCCGTGTACCTGACCATCAAGCCCAATGAGTCCGGCAAGGTGCAGGTGACCGTCCAGAATCGAATGATGATTCTCGATGCCGTCGCCGAGGTCGAAGGCGAGATACATACCGGACAGCCCGTCCGCGTCGTCAAAATCGTCGCCGGGAAACTGGTTGTCGAAGCGTTATAATCAAAAGAGTGATTCACAAATGAAAGGAGGATTTTATGTTTAATGCCGCCACCCTTTTTTCGGTCGCCGGCTTTGCCGTTCTGGTCTTTATTTTCTTCACGATTGTGTACCTGGCCTCGCGCTACAAGCGGTGCTCATCAGACCAGATTCTGGTGATTTACGGCAAGGTCGGCAAGAATCAGTCGGCCGACTGCATTCACGGCGGCGGGCGGCTGGTCTGGCCCCTGATCCAGGATTACGCCTACATGAGCTTGACGCCCATGACGATCACCATCCCGCTCGAAAACGCCCTCTCGATGCAGAATATCCGCATTAACGTGCCCAGCACCTTTACCGTCGGCGTCAGCACGGAACCGGCAATCATGAATATTGCCGCCGAACGTCTCCTGCGGATCAGCCACCACCAGATCGAGGAAATGGCCAAGGAAATCATCTTCGGCCAGTTGCGTCTGACGGTGGCTTCCCTGACCATCGAACAGATTAACCAGGACCGCGAAAGTTTTCTCGAATCCATCCGAAAAAACGTGGAACCGGAGCTCAATAAAATCGGCCTGTTCCTGATCAACGTCAACATCACCGACATCACGGACAGCTCCACCTACATCGAGAGCATCGGCAAAAAGGCCGCCGCCGAGGCCATCAACGCCGCCAAGGTCGATGTGGCCGAGCAGGAAAAAATCGGCGCCATCGGCGAGGCCCAGGCCAACCGGGAACGGACCATCCGCGTGGCCGAAAATTATGCCGAGGCCGAAAAAGGCCAGAAAAAAGCCGAGGCCGACAAGCGCGTGTTCGTCCAGCAGCAGGAGGCCGAGGCCGTCAAAGGCGAAAAGCAGGCCGTCGCCCAGCAGCGCATCTTTGTCCAGCAGCAGGAGGCCGAAGCGGTCAAGGGCGAAAAGGAGGCCGTCGCTCAGCAGCGTGTTTTCGTCCAGCAGCAGGAAGCCGAGGCCGTCAAGGGCGAAAAGAAAGCCGTCGCCGAACAGCGCATTTATGTGCAGCAGCAGGAGGCCCTGGCCGTCGGCGGGGAAAACAAGGCCAAGGCCGATATTGCCGATGCCGAGGCCCTGCTGGCGATCAAGAAGGCCGAGGCCCTGCAAAAGGGCGAGGTGGCCCGTCGGCAGGCGGAAGTGGAGATCCAGAAGGCCCAGTACCTGGCCGAACAGGAACGGCTCAACGCCGAAGTCATCGTCAAGCAGGAGATTGAAAAACGCAAGGTAGAGATTGACGCCGAAGCCGCCGCCGAGCGGTTTCGCCGGGAGGCCAAGGGACAGGCCGATGCGGTGCTGGCCAAATACGAGGCCGAGGCCAAAGGCCTGCGGCAGGTGCTTGAAAGCAAGGCCGCCGGCTATGAATCACTGGTCAAAAGCTGCAACGGCGACGCCAAATCCGCCGCGACCCTGCTGATGATCGAAAAACTCGAAGAAATCGTCGGCCGTCAGGTCGAGGCCATCAAGAACCTCAAGATCGACAAGATCACCGTCTGGGATACCGGCGGCGGGGACAAAGGCGGCTCCTCGACGGCGAATTTTCTGTCCGGCATGATCAAGTCCCTGCCCCCGCTGCAGGACATCGCGGAGATGGCGGGCGTGCAGCTTCCGGAGTACCTCGGCAAAATGGCCGGAGACAAAGAAAAAACGGAATCCGGGGACTTGCCCAAACCGGACAAAAAACAAACCACCCCTGCCGGGAAGGGATAAGACCAGCGCCCAAGAGAGCGCACAAAAAAAGGCGGTCACACGACCGCCTTTTTTCTGTTCCTTTTGTAACACATCGCCGCCGGCGGCTTAGAAGCCGTACACCTGGCGCAACTGCTCTTCGGAGGGTTTGTCGGTGTATTGCTCTCCCTTGGGGCCGTACCAGGAATCGCCTTCCTTACGCAGGACAACGGAGGTTTTCGATCCGTTGCTGTTGGTGATCCAGATGGTTTCGGTGGCGGCGGCGGCTTTCGCCTGGGCCTGATGCTGGGCATAGGCCTCCCGCTGCCGTTGTTCCTCTTCGGCCTTTTTCTTGTCGGACTGGGCCCCGATGAGATAGCCGATGCCGGCTCCGGCGGCCGCTCCGATCAAGGTACCTTCCGTATCTCTGCCGACGGCCTGACCCACCCCGGCTCCGACGGCTCCGCCAATGAGGGCGTCGGTCTGGGCATCACTCTGGCATCCGGCAGGCAACAGCAAAATCGCGGTCAGAATCGCGATAAAACAAATTGTAAATACTCCTTTTTTCATCTTCTTTTCCTCGTTTAAGTCTCTTTGTATAGTACTCTTTTGCGGACCGCCCTGTTCGGCCCCTTGTTTGCGGGCCTGTTTTCGTCTATACTCATCGACAAAATACAGACAGAATCTTCAGCAAAAGGAGAAATGGATGAAGCCGAGACTGATTATCCACGGGGCCGCCGGTCGGATGGGCCGGCGGATCCTGTCCATGGCGATGGAATCGCAGGCCTGGACGCTGACGGGCGCGGTCGATTGGGCCGAACATCCGGATATCGGCAAAGACGCCGGTCTGCTGGCCGGCGGCGAGGCCCTCGGGGTGACCCTGGCCGGGAAGCTGGCCGGACCGGCCGATGTGATGATTGATTTTTCGCTGCCGGCCGCGGCCGAGCGGAGCATCGCGTTCTGTGCCGAAAACGGGATCGGGCTTGTGCTGGGTACGACCGGGCTTGCGGCGGGGCATTTTGAGCAGTTGAAAAAGGCCGCCAAGTCGGTGGCGATTGTGCAGGCGACGAACATGAGTTTGGGGATGAACCTGCTGTTTAACCTGGTTGGGACGGTGGCGC
>JAHDQI010000426.1 GCA_018433925.1 Phycisphaerae bacterium
CCCGGAAAAGCAACGGCTATTACCGCTGGAGATCTTCGATCTATCGGCTGCATCGAGATCCTTCGCTGGTGGCCCATTACTTTTTTGAAAAAGCCGAGGATAATCCGCAGCGGCTGATCAACGCCGTCGCTTCGGCCGGAGAGTCTTCGCAGGGCAGGTTTGGAGACGAGGGACGCACCGCGCCGACCTGGACGCAGGGTCGCTGGCCGCAAAAGGACGCCGTTTTATTTGAACGGGACAAAGGGCAGGTGATTGTCATTGACCCGGATCCCACGCTGTCGCTTGCCTCGCCCCTGACCCTGTCGGCGTGGGTTTTATTTCCGAATGCCGGCCAGTGGGGCGGACACCTGATTTCCTGCCGGCAGCACCATCGAATCAATTACCAGTTTTCGCTCTTTGACGACAGCTATGCCTATAATTATCAGAAAAATCGCTTTGAATTTCGCCAGTATGACGGGGCGGGCAGCGCGGGCCTCTACAGCGAGACCTTTGTCCCGTCCGGTCACACATGGTACCACTTTACAGTGGTTTATACCGGCTCTGAGATTCGTTTTTATGTAAACGGCGCATTGTTCCAGGCGGCTCCTTACCAGGGATTGCCGGAGGCGGCCCCCGCGGAAATCATTCTCGGGGCCATGAAAATCGAGGACTACGTGCTGCAAGAGGGCGATTTTGACGGCGTCGTGGATGAACTGCTGATTTTCAGCCGGGATTTGTCGGAACAGGAAATTCGGACGATTTACGAAGATGGAAAACCCTGACCGCCCGAATCAGACAGGATCAAATACAAGGATTTTTACTCATGAGGATGAACGAGTTATGAAGAAAAAAAACGCATTTACGCTGATTGAACTGCTGGTCGTAATCGCGATTATCGCCATGCTTCTGGCGGTGATCATGCCGTCTCTTCAAAAGGCCAAGGATTATGCCAGGCGGACACTGTGCATGAGCAATGCCCGCCAGACCGGGGTCGGCCTGAAAGTCCACAGCCAGAGCAACCATGATGAATTGATTCCCGTTCGCGATCAGGACGGAAAAATTGAAGAGACATTGCCCCAGCCGTGGGAGGCCGTCGTGGCCTTCTCGCCGACCTATACCGGCAGCGGAGGCAAGGCCCTGCCGATGCACCTGGGCGTACTTTATGAGGAAAAACTGATTGAAAATCCGGAAGTCTTTTATTGCCCCGCCCAGCCGCGCAACAGCGAGTACCCGATTCCCTATTATTATGATTTTTATACCGACAACGGGGCCAAAGAGTGGGGGTCCTTTTTTCCGATACCGCCGGATGCGGGAAACGGCCATATGTGGGTTCGCACGTCTTACAATTACTGGACCTATGGAAAAAAGAAGATGACTCAACTGAATGTCAGCATGCCGCTGGTAGTCGATAATCTGCAGGAGTGGGAAGTGGTGCCCCATCGGCGAGGCCGCATTTCGCCGTCCCTCGATGCGACAAGCGGCGTGCCCAATCCCCGCGCGGTCCCCCTCGGGGTCTCGGCCCTGTTTGTGGACGGGCATGTGAGTTTTGCCGGCGGAGACGATATTTTTGACAAGGATCTCTGGCCCCTGTCCAGCGGGTATTACAACGGTCCGGGCAATCGCCGCGATGCCTTTGAAGAGATTTTGCGGGTGATCCAGGGCCATCAATAAAGCAATAAGGATGACAATCCCAAATGGATAGTGTGAAGTGTGTCGTGTTGAGTGTGAAATGAATGAGTAAGTAGTCGTGTGTTGGCATCGCCTGCTTTCGGGTTCCTGTGACGAAAGCAAGAGAGGCGGGAGACGGCAGGAAAGAAACTGCGGAGGAATGAATGATGAAAAAGGTACTGGTTATGCTTGCAGTGCTTGGGCTGGCGGCGGCCGCCCAGGCGGTTTTGATCGACGATTTTGAGGGCTATGCCCTCGGCAATGTCCGGGATGTCGCCAGTCCCCCCTGGACGGCCGTTGACAACACCGGTCAGGCCGACATTTTTGATGACGGCACCGGCAATCAGGTGCTCGGCTTTGGCTGGAACAGCGGATGGCGCGGAACCTACAATGATACCATTGTACCGGTTGCCGATACCTCAATCGCAGCGACACTCTTTATGCGATTGTACGCAAATCATGAGGATCTGGATCACAGCGTTGGCCTGGCGGATGTACCGGGTGCCGAAATTAACTGGTTTGATGACTTTGAAATTCAAGTGGCTGTAACCCGAAATGACACGGCAGGGACTGTGGATCTGAAAGGGCGTAACGCCGGGAATGTGGATTTCCTCGCCTTGCTGAATACAGGCCAATGGTACAACGTGTGGGTTGTAATTGACCAGACAGCGGATGTGTATGATCTGTATCTGACAACCGGCACGGCGGAGGCAACCGCGGCCGATCAGGTCGGGTTCGATCTTGCTTTTCGTAACGGGACGACCGATGCGTTGACCGCCTTTGTGGGATGCGGGTATTACGCAGGCGGCCAGCAGGATCTTTGGGTGGATGATATTTACCTGACGGAGGGCGTGGATCTGTCCAATCCCATTCCCGAACCGGCTTCTCTGCTGCTGCTGGGACTCGGCGGTCTGCTGCTGCGGAAGCGCAGCTAAACGCCGGGCGTTCTTCGTTGACGGCTGAATCCGAGTGAGTGTTTCGGGCCGTCATTGCCAGCGCAATGGCGGCTCGTTTTACCGGGCCCAAGAAAAGTGTAAAAAAATACAGCATCGTGACCCAATAAGATTCAGATTAGGAAGCGTGAGGAGACGATGAATTTTCCGAATACAATCGTCTAAATCTATAAAATATTCTTTAATGGAAAGGAAACGGGAATGAAAAAAATGCTGATCATATTGTTGGGTCTGGCTTTTGTGTGGACTGCGCAGGCCGACCTGGTCGACGATTTTGAAGGATACGCCATCGGGCCGGTCGGCACGGTGGTGACGGATGGTTCCTGGGTAACCGATCCCACGGATGAGGATGCGGTCATTGAGGAGGATCCTGAGGATCCGGCAAACAAAGTAATGAGTACAGTCGAAGGCGGCGGTACAGGCGGTGCGGGGCAGACGGGAACCTATGCTGTTTTGACCAGCGCCACAGAGATTCCTGACGGTGAAACGAAAACTCTGTTTCTGCGGTTTCGCATTAACACCACGACAACCGATCAGGCGATTGGTCTGACCAGCATTGATGAACCCACATTGCACGGATCAGGCGACTGGAATGAATTCCATGCCTGTTTTCGTTTCACAAATGGGTACATTGATGTACGGGATGGCGGAAGCTGGCTGACTGATCTGAACAATCGTGCGCTCGAGGTAGATCAGTGGTATAACCTGTGGTTTGTTGTGAACAATGCTCCCGGAACCGGCAATGACACAGTGCAGCTTTATATGAATACGACCGGCGCGGATGCGACGGAGGCGGATTGCCTGGTTTCGGGTACAAAGGATACGTTTGCGTTTCGTGTTCAGCAGAGCGTAACACTGGATCGGATTTACTGGAGGGCCCAGGACGGCAGCGAGCCGATTGACAAGGTTTATATTGACGATGTTCACATTGTACCCGGAAAAGATCTGTCCCGCCCGGCCAATAAAAAACCCTACGGCCCCGTTGTGGAACAGGCAGATCCGGTTGGAACGGCTATTTCGACAACGCTGCG
>JAHDQI010000269.1 GCA_018433925.1 Phycisphaerae bacterium
AACTGCCGAACGGTCGATGACAAGCCCGATCCGCATTTTCTGCGGCTGCTGAACATCACCCCGGACGATCTGCGAAAACATCCGGTGTACAAGGGAGCCGGCTGCAATCGGTGCCAGGGAACCGGCTTCCGCGGCCGACTCGCTATTTTTGAAATGCTTGAAATGAATACCCAGATCCGAGACCTGGCGTTTCAGAAGGCCCCGACGATCGAACTGCGCAAGGCCGCCCGGGCCACCGGCATGAAAACCCTGCTGATGGACGGCCGGATCAAGGTCTTTAATGGGATTACGACTCCGGAGGAAGTCTCGCGGGTGACCCAGGCCGAAGGATTGGTCTCCGAATAATCTCTGGTTTAATGCCGTTCTGAGAAAGGCTGAACAGAGGGAGTCAAAACACTGTTTTTATTATAGGATACGATTATGCCTTCGTTACACATTGACCGATTGCTCGAAGCGTGTATCAAGATGGACGGCTCCGACCTGCACCTCGTGGTAGGGCGCCCGCCGATCCTTCGCATCAGCGGACGTCTGCGGGCCCTCGACACCAAGGTGCTTGAGCCGGAAGATACGGTTTCCCTGATGAAGAGTATTACCCCCGAGCGAAACCAGCAGGAACTCCAGGAAGTCGGAGGCACCGACTTTGGGTTTGCCTTCGGCGACGCGGGCCGATTTCGTACCGCCGTACTGCGGCAAAAAGGCAATCTTTCCCTGGTTTTGCGTCTGATTCCTTCCGAATTGCTTTCGTTCGAGCAAATTGGTCTGCCCAAGATCTGCTCGGCCCTGTGCCGTCGTCCGCGAGGCCTCTTCCTGGTCACCGGGCCGACGGGGTCCGGCAAGACGACCACCCTGGCCAGTATGATCAATTACATCAACGAAAACCTCGACCGGCACATCATCACGGTAGAAGAACCCATCGAATATTACCACCAGCATAAAAAGTCGATTATCAACCAGCGTGAGGTGGGCATTGACGTGCCGACATTTGCCGAGGCCCTGCGACGCTCTCTGCGTCAGGATCCGGATGTAATCCTTGTCGGCGAATTGCGGGATCTGGAAACGATGGAGGCGGCCATCTCAGCCGCGGAAACCGGGCACCTTGTGTTCGGAACACTGCATACCACCGGATGCCAGGGAACGGTAAACCGAATTATCGATGCCTTTCCCATCAGCCAGCAGGAACAGATCCGTGTGCAGCTTAGCACGAACATGATCGCGGTACTCAGCCAGGCCCTCTGCCCGCGCCTGCCGAAAGGGCGGGTGGCCGCGTATGAATTTATGGTCGTCACCCCGGCAATTTCCAACCTGATCCGGGAAAATAAGGTCTATCGTATCGAATCCAGCATCCAGATCGGAAAGAAAATCGGGATGCAGCTTCTGGATGACCACTTGTATGATTTATGGGATCGGGAGCTGATTAGTCTTGAAACATTGATTGATCTGGCAAGAAATCCAAGCGAAGTACTCCAAAAAGCAGAAAAGAAGATAGGTGTTAGCATAAAAGGAAAGACAAAGCTTAAAGGTCTTGATGAAGATTTTGGTCCTATTCTAAAGACCTCATAAACTGGATAAAGATGGCTTATAATAAACAAGGGTCGTTTTATCGGCCCTTGTTTTTAGAAATCAAATAAATGAATGCTGTAGATGCCGGGTGTCCAGTATAAAATGTTAAAAAAATATTTTTGGTCAACAGAAATATAATATAATAAAAGACATAATATGTTTTGTTATGAAATCAGGTATTTTTATTTTTGGTTTTGCTTTATATTCAATATTTGCAATTATTATGGGGGTTTTTTAATAGGAAGTACAGATTGAATTATTTTAATCGCCGGGTGTCCATCTATATTTTTTGTTGAAAACTCGCATTTTTAAACGTATAATAAAGTGAATCCAACGGTTATGTAGAAGACATAGCCAAGGGAGAGAGAAAATGGCAAAACTACCTCCAGTACAGGAATTAAAAGGAAGAACGTTAGGCCGAATATTGATTAAAATGGGCCTGTTAACTCGTGATAAGGTTCACGATGCGCTCAAACTACAAAAAGAGAGGGGCGGCAAGGTCAAAATCGGTCAGATTTTTATCGAACAGGGCTTTATAAAGGAAAAAGACCTTTCCATCGCATTGGCCGGCCAGCGGGGCATGGAATTCATTGATATAGACGGCCTCGAGATCCCGCAGAATGTAATCGATCAGGTCCCCGCCCAGATGGCCCGCACCTACAAAATTCTCCCCGTCGAATACAACAAACGAAAAAACACGCTGACGGTAGTCCTGGATTCGCCGGATAATTTCCGGGCCACGGATGATCTGAGTACCCTGATGGGCTTTACCGTCGAGGCGAAAGTCGCCGATCCGGACGCCATTCAGGCGGCCATGGACAAATACTACGCCGAAGAGGACGAAAGCTTAAATGACCTGATCGGCGAGATCGAGGGCGACAGCGGGCTGGCCACCCTGCAGGGCCGGGATGCAAGCATCGATCTGGATGAACTGAAGGAAGCGGCCGATTCCAACCCCGTTAAAAAACTGCTCAACCTGGTTCTCCTGCAGGCCATTCGAGACAAGGCCTCCGACATTCATTTTGAGCCGTTTGAAAATGAATACAAAATGCGGTACCGAATCGACGGCGTCTTGTATGAGATGGTTCCGCCCCCCAAACACATCGCCCTGGCCCTCTCCAGCCGAATCAAGGTCATGGCGAATCTGGATATTGCCGAACGCCGACTGCCGCAGGACGGCCGTATCCCGCTGGTCGTCGGAGGCAACCCGGTGGACCTGCGTGTCAGTATCCTGCCGACGATGTTCGGCGAGAGCGTCGTGCTGCGTGTCCTCGACCGAAAGCAGGTGGACCTGCGGCTGGATATGCTCGGCCTGACTGCCGAAGCCCAGGATACCGTCCACCAGTTGATCCACAAGCCCAACGGCATCCTGATCGTTACGGGACCGACCGGCAGCGGAAAAACCACCACGCTCTACTCGGCCCTCAAGGAACTTAATACCATCGACCGAAAAATCATCACAACCGAAAACCCCGTCGAATATGACATTGACGGCCTCGTTCAGGTCCAGATCCGACCCGAAATCGAGCTGACCTTCGCCCGCTGTCTTCGGTCCATTTTGCGGCAGGACCCTGACATCGTCATGGTTGGTGAAATTCGAGACCTCGAAACCGCGGAAATCTCGATCCAGGCCTCCCTGACCGGCCACCTGGTTTTTACCACGCTGCACACGAACGACGCGCCCAGTACCATCGCCCGTCTGCTCGACCTGGGCCTCGAAACCTTCCTTGTTACGGCTACCCTCGAAGGCATCATTGCCCAGCGGCTGGTCCGGCGCACCTGTACCAACTGCAAGACCGAATACGAACCGACCGAAGAGCAGCTAATCGAACTGGATCTGGCCCCCGATATCATCGGCACCAAAAAGTTTTATTACGGCAAGGGCTGCGATATGTGCAATAACACCGGTTACCGGGGCCGAACGGGCATTTACGAGATCCTGACGCTTGACGATGAACTTCGAGATCTGATTATGAATCATGCCTCGACGGCCGTTCTGCGGGAGGCGGCTCGCCGAAAAGGCATGAGATCGCTGCGGGAAAACGGACTGCAACTGATCTATGACGGCATCACCACAATTGAGGAAGTCGCCCGCGAGACGATCGCGGTCGAGGCGTAAAAACGAGATGAACAGACGATTCAAAATAGGAATTCAGCAAAACTGACCATCCGGTCGGGAGGTGTGAAACAATGCCTACTTTTCAATATTCAGCGCTGGATGCCAAGGGCAATGAGGTCAAGGCCGAGATCGAGGCCTTAAGCAGCAAGGAAGCCATCAGCAAAATCCGAAGCAAGGGCCTGTTCCCCACCAAGG
>JAHDQI010000394.1 GCA_018433925.1 Phycisphaerae bacterium
CCTTTTCATCCTGACGATGATTTTGTAATATATCCAGTTCTATTATCCGCGGATATAGTCGGCTTTTTAAGGTTGATTCTGAATTAATCGAAGGGTATGTGAAAGTGGCGAAAAAGGCAAAAAAGACCTCCGTGAAAAAGACGGCAAAAGCCAAGAAAAAAACGCCTGCTAAAAAGCCGGCGGAATCGTCCGCAAAAAAAGTAAGAACAGAACCAAAGGCAAAAAAGAGTTCGATACAATCTGCATCCAAAAAGGCACATGTCGCTTCTCATAAGAGATCAAAACATTCTTCTGCAAGAACATCAAAGACGGTCAAACGAAGAAAACCCATACAAACCCAACTGAATGCGGAAGAGCTGGAGCATTTTCGACAGCTCTTACTGGAAAAACTTCAGGAAATTTTGGGGGATGTTGACTGGATTGAAAATGAGGCCCTTCGCAAATCCCGGCTGGATTCGATGGGAAACTTATCGACGATGCCGATTCATATGGCGGATCTGGGCACGGATAATTATGAACAGGAGTTTTCACTGGATTTGATGGACAGTGAGCGCAAAATTGTTCAGGAAATTCTGGAGGCCCTTAATCGCATCTCTATAGGGACCTATGGCATCTGTGAAGGCACCGGTCAGCCAATCCCGAAAGCCCGACTGGAAGCCAACCCGTGGGCTCGATACTGTGTGGAGTACGCTTCGTTAATCGAACAGGGCAAGGTTATCGAAGGAGAATTTTATGGGGGTACGGGCTCGGACAAAGAAAGCGGAGAGGATGAGGAAGATATGGAAAACGCTTTCGATTTGGAAGAGGACGAAGAGGGTGCCGAAGCATTTTCTTACGGTGAGGATGCAGACGAAAACGATGAGGAAGACGAAGAGGAGGAAGGATTGTATTATGAGGAAGAGTCTGAAGATGAGGAGGAAAAAGACGAATTGTATTAAGTCTTTTGGACCCTGTAAGATTTTGTGTTTTATAACGGGGCAGGAAAACCGATGACAAGCCCTTGTCCGATCTGCGGGAAAGAAACGGATTTGGGAGGCGGACCTCAAAAAAACCCCTATCGCCCTTTTTGCAGCGAGCGATGCCGCTGGGTCGATCTGGGACGCTGGCTTGAGGGAACGTATCGTCTGGAGGCCAATGATGATTCACAGGTTTCCCTTCCTTTCCTTGAAGAATCGTCGGAGGAAGGGCGGAATTCTGTTGATTGTTCAGATCAAGTATAGATAATATCCTGTGTTGCGCCCGGACAGACGGATCGAAAAGAGGATTTCATTCCAGAGGTGAGTGCATGGCACGGGAACATTCAATTCGGCGATTGTGGGAAGACCTGGCTTTTCCGGAGCTGACCCGGTCTTTGAAGCTGGCGCTGGGACCGACCAAGGTCATTCTTGCCTTTTTGCTGGTGCTGCTGCTTTCGGCCGCCGGGTACGTGCTGGATCTGCTGACCCATTCGGTTACGGTTTTGCCGCCCACGGCGTCTTTGGCCGCCGAGGACGCCGGTTCTTATCTGCGCAAAGCGGATGAACTGTCGGTCTATATCGAAGATCCCTCCCTGACACGGGTCTATATTGAGCAGTACGAAGGGCAATCGCCCGGTCGCGGTGTCTTCAGCACCCTGTGGAGGTTTTTCGCGGTTCGATTCAATCACGCAACCACCCGTCTGCTCGAATTGGGGACCTCCAATATTTTCGCGAATTTGTGGAATGTGCTGGTCAATATCTGGCTGTGTATTCGTGCGCTCGGGTGGGCGGTTCAGTATCACCCGGTTTACAGTCTGGTTTATTTCAGCTTTTCGTTTCTTGTGTTTTGTTTCTTCGGGGGGGCGATCTGCCGCTGCGCGGCGCTGGATTTTGCGCGGAATGAAAGGCCCGGCCTGATGGAGTCGCTTCAGTTTGCCAAGGAGAAGTTTTGGAGTTTTCTGACGGCGCCGCTGATTCCGGTCGGCATTCTGGGGGGGATTGCCCTGGTGATTTTTTTGGTTGGCCTGGCGGGTAATCTGCCGTGGATCGGAGAAATCCTGATTGCGCTGCTGATCGGGATTTTGTTTCTGCTTGGGCTGGGGATGACGATTGCCCTGTTTGCGGCCCTGGCCGGCGGGGGCCTGCTGTTTCCGGCGGTTGCCTATGAAAGAACCACCGGCCTGGATGCGATCGGACGGGCCTTCAGTTATGTCATCAATCAGCCGGTCTGGATGCTTTTTTATACGATTGTGGAAATCGTTCTGGGGACGCTGTTTTATCTGTTTATTCGTCTTTTTGTGTTTGTGATTCTGCGGCTGACTTACCTGGTGCTGGCGGCGGGTTTTATGGATCCGCAGACAGGCAAACTCGCCCGCATCTGGACCCGGCCGACGTTTTTTCATTTGCTGAATGCTCCGCGGGACGCAGCGAACTGGTCTGAGCAGGTCGCGTCGTTTCTGATTTTTTTGACTCTCCTGTTTCTTGTGGGGCTGATCATGTCGCTGATTGTCAGTTATTTCTTTTCCTGTATCACGGTTTTGTATGCGCTGATGCGGAAGAAAGTGGATAAAGTTGATTTTTCGCAGGTGGATGTTCATCTTGAAACGATTTTGCAAACACCATAAAGGGATGTTATGACAGATTCCGGAGATCAGCAAAGCGGGATTGCCGCTCTGGCGGTTGAACAGGCCGGTTCGGGCGGGTGGAAGCCGTTTCTGCTGCGGCACCGAAAATGTATCATCATGCTGACCCACGCGGTGGTCTTTGTTGTCGCTCTGGCGATGGCGTTTCTGTTCGCGTTCAATATGCAGCTTCAGAGGCGGTGGGCGATTTACCCGTTTCCGATCCTTCTGGCCGCGGCGCTGCCGATTAAACTTCTGATTTTCGGCCGGTTCAATCAATACCGGGGCTGGTGGCGGTATGTCGGCATGTCGGACCTGCTGCAAATTGCCAAGGCCTCCCTGATTTCCACATTTCTCCTGATTTTTTTGTGGTTTGCTTACGGGTGGTACGGGACCGCCGTGATCCCGGAAACGGTTCTTGATTCGGTGGATCAGAAGATGAAGAGTCTGCAGGAGCAGGTTTCCTCTTCCCTGACTGAAACGGAATCGATTTCCCTGCTTCGCCGCTATCATAATCTGCAGGGTCTTTATAATATTCTGTCGATTACGCGTATTCCCGTTCTGAAAAAGCAAATCAATGAATTGCCTTACAACAGTCTTGATCGAATCCGTCTTCAGGCCGTAGTGGACAGCTATCTTGACCACCAGAAGACGATTGAAAGTGTTCTGATGCTGGACCTGTTTACCACGATTATGCTGCTGGCGGGGCTGCGTATGGTGGTTCGGCTGTATCACGAGGAGTTTTTTGCCGAATCGAAGGGGGCGGCTCGTCGATTTCTGATCGTGGGGGCCGGCAATGCGGGAGAAGCGCTTCTGCGGGAGATGATGCGCCGGCGGGATATTCAGTACCAAGCTGTCGGATTTATTGATGATGATCCGGCGAAAGATCGCATGCGGATCCATGGGATTCCGGTATTGGGACCCGTGGAACAGCTTCCGCAGATCTGCCAGAGGAATAACGTCGATGAAATTGCCATTGCGATGCCCAGCGCGACGCGCAAGCAGCTTCGGCGGGTTGTGCAGATCTGCCAGGGTACCAAGCTGCGGTTTACCACGGTTCCGTCAATTACGGATATCGCTTCCGGGAAGCTGAAGGTCTCGCAGGTTCGCGAGGTGGATATCAATGACCTGCTGGGTCGGGAAGTTGTAACGCTGGACCTGGAGGAAATTGAGCGGTTTTTGAAGGACAAGACGATCCTGGTAACCGGGGCCGGCGGGTCCATCGGATCGGAGATGTGCCGTCAGGTCTGCGGTTTTGGGCCGCGGCGGCTGGTGCTTCTTGAACAGGCGGAAAATCCGCTGTTTTTTATTGAAAGGGAACTGAAGCAGAGTCATCCGGGGGTGCCGATGGAAGCGGTGATCTGCGATATTGCGGATCAGTACCGGGTGGACCAGGTTTTTGACGCGTATCGGCCGGAGGTGGTCATTCACGCGGCCGCGCATAAGCATGTGCCGCTGATGGAGACCAATCCGGGGGAGGCGATCAAGAACAATATCCAGGGGACTATGAACGCGGCCAACGCGGCGGATCGGAGCGGAGCGGGCAACTTTGTTATGATCAGTACGGACAAGGCCGTGAATCCGACCAGCATCATGGGGTCTTCCAAGCGGATTGCCGAGATGTATATTCAGGATCTGAACAGTACGAGCCGGACTCACTTTGTGACGGTTCGGTTTGGGAATGTGCTGGGGTCGAATGGTTCGGTGGTGCCGATTTTCCGTAAGCAGATTGCCGATGGGGGGCCGGTGACGGTGACGCATCCTGAGATGCGGCGGTATTTTATGACGATACCGGAGGCCAGTCAGCTTGTTTTGCAGGCCGCGTCGATCGGGCAGGGGGGGGAAATTTTTGTGCTGGATATGGGGGAGCCGGTCAAGATTGTGGATCTGGCACGGGAATTGATTACGCTGAGCGGGTTTCGGCCGGGGGAGGATATTGAGATTGGCTTTTCGGGATTGCGGCCGGGGGAGAAGCTGTTTGAGGAACTGTCGATCGAGGGGGAGGATATGTCGCCGACCAAGCATCCGAAGATTGCCGTGTGGAAGAATATCCCGAAGGACCGGGATTTTTTGAGAAGCCATATTCAGCACCTGCTGGAGATTGCCTGCACGCAGGATTACGATCAGATTGTGGGGGAAATTAAGGTCCTGATTCCGGAATATATAGGCAATAATCAGTAAGACAGCGGCAAGGGGGTTTTGGGTTGCTGGTGTTTGGTTTGGGCCTTGCGGCTGATTAAAAACAGGCGTTTTTGCGGGTTTTTGGGCTGGGAATGCGGTTTTTGGGTGGTTTTGTAGGTATTTTTCCTGATGCCAAGTTTGTCCGTTGTTTGTCCTTTTTTGTCCGCTCCTTGTTCTGTTTTGTCCGTTTTTTGTCCAAAAATTGCCGCTTTTGCTCCTGTTTTTTCCGAGTTTTGCCAGCGTTTTAACGTTGCC
>JAHDQI010000151.1 GCA_018433925.1 Phycisphaerae bacterium
ACCGCCGGATTAGCTCCCTTCCCGCCGGGAACCATGAAAAAGTCTGTTCCGGTGAGGGTTTCACCGATGACCGGGATTTTGGGAGCCCGAGCTACCAGATCCATGTTGCTGCTGCCGACGATAACGATGGGTAAATTTGAAGGCATCATTTATTTCTCCTTAAATTTAAACAGACCGATTCCATTACGTCATACGAAACACGCTACACGCATCATCTGATATCAGAACTACCCTCTAAGCAGAAAACGCAAAGTGATTTAACAAATATGCATACTTGATTGTACTTTATACTTTAATCACAATCCGGATGATAACAATTCAACCAGGAATTGCTGAGTACTGAAAGATCAGACATATCGATAACACGATCTCCATTCAAATTCGCCGGAACATAACAATTCAACCAAAAATTAGCCAGTAGTGACAGATCAGATATATTGATCATACAATCTCTATTCAAATCCGCCGGAACACCGGTCCCTTCCAGCCAGGACCAGTCGCATTGGTCCCATTGTGTATAAGACGTTAGGATTCCGTATTTGTGTGACAAATAACCGCCTACTACATCAAGTTCGTCCTGGGTCAAGGACTTGTTATAAACCAAAAGTTCCGCCAGATCGAAGTGCCCGTTAATCCCAAGCTCTATACCGTTGTCCGGGTCAATCGAACCATTATAAGCACCTCCGTTCCATCGCTGACCGGTCACAGAGGAAGGCGCAATGCCGTTGATATACGCATCAAGCGTTCCGTAATAATCAGGACTATCATTTGCACCAATGACAAAGGCATAAATGATCCATTGATCCACTTGTCCCTGTAAATCAAGAAAATAGGTCTGACCGGCCCTGTTATAATCCTCGAAAAGGCCATCTTCAGAGCAGAGCCGACATATCAAACGGGTGTCGTCGGTCCATATGCTCCAGCCCTCGTCTGACGAATTAATTAAATTCCCCTGACGGAACATAAACCGGGTTCCGCCAAGCGTTTTAATCTTTACAACCTGAAATACAGTCAAGCCGCTCGTGCCGGGCTTAAAATCGGCTGCGGCCGGTTGAGGACACGTCAGTGTATCATTGCCATCAAAACGAGCTACATCATGTCCATTAAGTACCCCACTTAATAATACCGGAGTTTGACTATAACTTCCCTGATCGACAAAATCATTCGAGGCCGTACTCAAATCGCTCCATTCGGTGATATACGTCTGTCCGGAACTTTGCTGGGTAATAACTGAAGTGCCGTCAAGCCGCAGGATCAGATTATCAGAATACACCGTATCCATTGTGGAAGGTTTCACTTGTGGCGAATCGTCAAGAAAATCTTTCCAATCCTGTCCTCTCGTGAGAAAAGCAAGATTAAAACGGGCCAAAAAACCATCGTGGCCCAGGAAATAGATCTTGCCTTCACTGGGTGTTCCCGGACGTCCCGCAGCCAGCGTCGAATAGCCCCCTCTCCAATGCAGAACCCGTTTTACAGGCCAGGTTTGTCCACCATCGAAACTGGCCCAGATCGTCCATCGATCCCGCCCTTGTGTGGTGCTGATTAGTCCACTGCCGCCGGGGTCATCGTTTTGGCTGTAAATCAGGATATCATAGCCTTCGACGGACAGCCGAACCATCCCGCCTTTGCAGCCATACAAGTCCGGCGGGCCGTCCGGAAGATACTCAGATTGATATCCATCCTGCCATGTCTGGCCGCCATCATAACTGTAGGCGATCAGACGGTTTCCCATTCGGGTGTGTGTGCGGGAATTATAGTAGATTCTGCCATCCGAAAGTTCAACCAGGCCGGCTTCACCCGTTCCCGCAAATGGAAACGGGTCGCTGACATACCAGGTTTGCCCATGGTCATCACTATAGAGAGCCGTGCTGTAATGATAATCAAAAATCGCCGGATCATTGGTATAATTGTAAAAAACCCTCGCCGCGGATAATAACCGTCCGGCATGGGGACCGTATTTCAGGGTAATGCCATGATCGCAGTGATAGTTACACGGATTCCAGCCGTTCGACTCGGGATAACGAACCACGCTTTCTGTTGACCACGTCTGACCCTGATTACTGCTTCGGTACATAATCCCCGGCGGGTTGTACCCGCTATTATCAAGGGCCAGAACATCGCCTGTCGTATCATCTGTATAAAAATGAACGCCGGACGAACCCCATGGTACCGAAACAATATTCCAGGTATCTCCGCCATCCGTACTGCGGCCTCCTTTTTTATCAAGAATAATTCCCTCGGAGGTTATCACAAAATATATATCCCACTGGTCAAGATGAGAAAGCTCCTGAACATCATAAA
>JAHDQI010000357.1 GCA_018433925.1 Phycisphaerae bacterium
GACCCTCGGCGCAGCCGGCGGGCCGCAGCAGACCTTCACCGGAGACCTCGACGATCTGCGCATCTACAACTACGCCCTGACCGATACCGAGGTCGCCGAGATCTATTACGAAATGACCGGACGCGGCGTCTGCCTGCCCGAATTCACCGGCCCCTGCGACCGGACCGGACCGGAGGGACAGCCCGACTGCGTGGTCGATCTCTACGACCTGGCCGACCTGGCCGACCAGTGGCTGATTCTGTATGATTTCGAGTCCTTTTCCGACTTTTCCGAAAGCTGGCAGACCGAATATTTCTATCCGAACTCTTCTTTACACTAAGAATCACCGATGAAACCTGTTTCAAACCGCAGCCATCTGTGTATAATAGCGGTGCGTTAAAAAACACACAGGAATCCAACGATCAATAGGGAGACTGATTATGTGCAGGGAACAACTCTTTTTCTTCGTCGCAATGTCATTGTTTTGGGTCACGGCCGTCGCGGCGCCGCAGCCGGACTGGGAAAATCAGGCGATCTTTCGCATCAATAAGGAAGCCCCCCGCTGCACGCAGGTACCGTTCGCCACGGCCGAGCAGGCCCTCAAAAGCCCGCGCGCCGACTCGCCCTTGTACCGGTCTCTGAACGGCAACTGGAAATTTCACTGGGCCAAAGATCCCGACAGCCGCCCCGCCGACTTCTACAAAAACGAATACGATGTCTCCGGCTGGGACGAAATCCCCGTGCCCTCCAACTGGCAGTTGCACGGCTACGGCACCCCCCTCTACAGCAATGTCACCTATCCCTTTGCCAAGGATCCGCCGCGCGTGACGAGCACGCCTCCCGAACGGTTCACCAATTACGAGGCCCGCAACCCCGTCGGCTCCTACAAAACCACGTTTACCCCGCCCGCCGACTGGAAGGGACGCGAAATCTTCGTCGTCTTTGACGGCGTCGATTCGGCCTTCTACCTGTGGATCAACGGCCGGCAGGTCGGCTACAGCCAGGACAGCCGCACCCCTGCCGAGTTCCGCATCACCGACTATCTCAAAGATGGGCAAAACACCCTCGCCGCCGAGGTCTATCGATACAGCGACGGCTCCTACCTCGAAGACCAGGATTTCTGGCGGCTCAGCGGCATCTTCCGCGACGTCTATCTCTACGCCGCCCCCAAACGGCACATTCGCGACTTCTTCGTGCGCACCGACCTCGATGAAAACTACAAAGACGCCGAACTGAAGATCACCGCC
>JAHDQI010000423.1 GCA_018433925.1 Phycisphaerae bacterium
CAATGCACCTGTCACAATAGACCAATCCAGCGGCGTGATCACATCCGGTGCAACTTCTCCCAAATTTGTATTGGTCCAGATTTGCCGCTCCTCCCACGTTTGCTCAACCGGCGGAGTCGTCACCGGCCGGGCCTGCAGAAAATAAATCCGCCCGTCGGCAACCGCCCATTCGATATCCTGCGGCCGGCCGAAGGTCTGTTCGATTGTGCGGCCTGCTTTCGCCAGCCGCCTGCCCGTGCGCGGATCCAGACAACCGGGCCCGTTCAGATCCGCCGGCAGAATCCATATTGGTTTGAGTTTTTTCTTTGAAAAGATCATCTCATCCGGAGTCACGCGGCCGGAGACTAGCGCCTCGCCCAATCCTTTGCACGCCTCAATCACGATACGGTCTGTCTGTCCGCGAACCGGATCGGACGTAAACAGCACGCCCGCACAGTCGGCCTCCACCTGCTGCTGGACAATGACTGCCATGTGTACATCCAAATGCTCAATCCCGTTTTTTTCCCGATATGCAAACGCCCGCTCTGTCCACAGCGAAGCCCAGCATTTTTTGATCGCCTCCAGACAGGAGGCAGCGCCCTGAACTCCAAGAAAGGACTCATACTGGCCCGCAAACGAATAACCGGGCAGATCTTCGGCCGTCGCCGAAGAACGTACAGCAACACGGGAGTTGTTCAGTTCGCTATAATGCTGTCGAATCGATTGCGTTAGGTCTGCGCTGAAATCCGACCGAATGATTTCCTGTCGAATCTCTGCCAGGCCGCCGGCTATCTGCCCGTATTGTTCAAGCCGTGAAGGAATAGAAGTATCCAGTCCCCACAGGCCCAGATGATCTCGATAGGCCTCCGCCGAAACGCAGAATCCCGGCGGCACACGCATACCCAACTGCATCAATCGCACTAAGCTGTGGGCCTTGGGACCAATGCTCTCGGCGCCGTATGCAGCCAATGATTCCAAACGCATGACCCGGGGTTGTTTCATGTATGGAACCCCCCTGATTGATAGCTGTTAAATCTGCACGATCTGTCGTTGCTTTTTTGAGACAACCCTACATTTCCACCTGCGCACACTGGCATTCGTCCGGGTGCGGATTGGCCTGCGGATCCCGCCGAATGGCCACCACACTCGTATCGTCAGTCTGGCTGGCCAGCCCGACAAACCGCCGACGCCATGTCAGGATCGAACGGACAAACGATTCGGAGCTGTGTCGGCAGGCGGTCGCGACCGCCTCAATCATCCGCTCTTTGCCCCAGCTTTCCTGCTCAAAATTCATCGCGTCAATCAGTCCGTCGGTATACAGCAGCAGCAGATCATCCTGGGCAAACTCCACCGTCTGGATGGCGTATTCGGCCTCGGGCATGATCCCCAGTACCAGGCCGCCCTGCCTCAGTTCCGTCACATCCTGCCCGCGCAGCAGCAGGGCCGGCTCATGCCCGCAATTGCAGTACGTAATCGAATTGTCCCGCACGTTGATCTGCGCAATCCACAGGGTAATAAACTCCCCGTCGCGGCATTCCCGGCAGGCCACCCGGTTCAGCTTACCGATGACCTCGGCCATACTGTGCCTGCCGTACCCGCCGTCGGCATAGGCCCGCAGGGTCCCGCGAAACATGCTCATCATCATCGCCGCCGGCACTCCCTTGCCGATCACATCGGCGATGCCCACCACCAGCGTATGCGCATCAATCTGCAGAAAATCATACAGATCGCCCCCGATCTCATAGCACGGCTGATACCGGGCGTGGATATCCAGCCCCTTCATACAGGGGGCCTTTTCCGGGATCATCCTCCGCTGGATCACCGCGGCCAAGCGCATCTGTTCGGCCATTCTGGCCCCCTCCAGCGCTTCGGCATAGAGTCGGGCGTTTGTAATCGCCACCGCGCACTGATTGGCTACCAGCCGGGCAATGCGGATGGCGTGCTCATCAAACCGGTTCGGCTCCGGGCTGTACAGGCGCAGGACGCCGATCGGCTGGTCGCGAAAAACCATCGCCACCGTAAGCTGGCTGATCAGCCCCTCCCGAATCGTCTCCTCCCGATACTGGACCCGGTCGTCGGCGCGCATATCGTCCAGCACCACCGCCTTGCCCCGGAAGGCCTCATTGACCACCGGGTCATCTTTGGTCACCGGCCCCTTGTTGCGGTAGGTCTCGCTCAGGCCGTAGGTACTGCGCATCTTCAGATCCCCGGCTTCTTTGTCAAGCAGCCGGATCGAGCAGGCCGTGGTGTGGGTGATCTTCACGGCCGTTTCCGCCAGTCGGTCCAGCACCTCCTGGAGCGATAGACGCCCGGCCACCAGCGAGGAAATCTGGTAAATTTCCTCTTCACGCCGGGCTTGTTGTTCCCTGATTTCTGCCATTATTGTCTTAGTCAACTCCTGTCAAAAAATACGGTCATCCCCCGGAGACGAATGGGATGCCTGCGCAATCCGAATAAAATCTATACGTCCCCGGAAAGACCGATTGTATACCGTTTTTGTTAAAAAATACACGTTTTTCAGACAGGATTTGATTAAAATAGGCAAACGATGTGGGTTTTTTGGGGGGTTTCCTCACTTTTTAAAACTTTGGCGCGTTAAAAACAGAGATGAAGAGACATATAATTATAGAGACCATAGAAAAGAAAGGATGACCAAAGAAAGGGAGATTGATTGTATGAAAAGTAGAAAATCCTTTTTTTCTCATTCCCCCAGTCAGCACGGATTTACCCTCATCGAACTGCTGGTAGTCATTGCGATTATCGCCCTGCTGCTGAGCATTCTTTTGCCGTCCTTAAAACTGGCCAAACAGCAAACACAGTCCATGATCTGCAAGTCCAACCTCAAACAATGGTTTATTGTCTTCAGGATGTACACACAGGAGTATGATGAGTCTTTTAATCAGGGGTGGGCCGGGACCGGGAACGCCACATTGAGTAATTGGTGGATGGATGCCGGTCGCCGATACTATGGCGACGTCGGTGAAATTCGCTGCTGTCCAACGGCGACCCTTGTGGAATTTAATAAAGACGGCACAGACGGTCCCGGACGAGGAAAAGAACCATTCAGGGCATGGGGATACGACCCCGGTTTTTTTCGTAATGAGGAAGACTACGGCAGTTACGGAATCAACGGGTGGCTTGAAAACAAACCGGATGAGTGGGCCGCGGCCGCAGACATACCCAAGTTCTGGAGAAAGATGACCAACATTCCAAGTCCAAGCAAAGTTCCCCTGTTGACGGATGCCCAATGGATAGATGCCTGGCCTGAACCTACAGAGGGTCCGCCGTCCAGTGTAGACACACGCTGGTCTTCCGGTGCCTCAGATTTTATTCGTGTCTGCCAGAATCGCCATCGGGATAGCCAAAACATGGCTTTTATGGATGGCAATGTGACAGGCATCGGCCTAAAACAACTCTGGGTCTTGAAATGGCACCGCACATATAACATCGGAGGCCCCTGGACCCTTGCCGGTCATGTAAACCCGACTTCATGGCCGCTGTGGATGCGGGATATGAAGAGTTATTAACGATTTTCCGCCCGCACAAAACAAATGATTTTGAAACGGACCGGAATACGGCCAGGCATTTTTACGAGTCTTGTTTTCTCCACGGCAGCCAGTAATTCGGCCGGAGGGTGTAGGTGCCCAGCGTCGAGGCGAAAAAGAACACCAGAAACCACGTAAAGCCGATCAGCGGCATGAACCGCCCGTAGGTCAGCGTCGGGCCGTACCGCAGCGAAACGGCCACATACTCAAACAGCACAATCCCCACCAGGGCCGCTCCGAGCGTCTGCCGAAGCGAGGCAAACCGGCCCGCCCTCCGGAAATCAAAATATTCCGACTGGTTGAGCGTATTGTTCAGCATCCGCACATACAGCACCGCCTGCAGCAGTGCCAGCCCCATCGCCAGCATCGCCCCCGCCGGCCGCGGCAGATCGCTGAGCAGGAAAAAATCATAGATCCCGTGAAATACGCAGGCCAGCGCAAAGCAAAGCGCCAGGTTGCCGCCGACGCTGCCTCGCCTGCCGTACCGGGCCAGCACCAGCCCGTACAGCACCAGCGAGGTATAAAACATGTGCCCCACGCAGCAGAGCATCCCCCGCTCCTTGATGATATACAGCGAAGCGTCATGAAAATAGAGAATGTTCTCTACAAACGAAAAACCCAGGGCTCCGAGCGAAGCATAGATCAGGTAATCGATCGATTCATTAACCTCTTTTGTGCACCCAATCATAAACAGAACCGGAAGCAGCTTGACGCTTTCCTCGATCAGCCCGATCCCCAGGATACAGAACAGCAGATCGCGGCCGGGACTGTCGCCGAGCCGCAGCCCCAGCACCATTTCAAACAGATCGTACAGCACCAGCGAGACAAACGGCATCAGCATCCCCAGCCCCAGCGTCAGCAGAACCGCCGACAGCTTTTCCGGCTCAAACGGATCCATTCGACGCAGAAAAGTAACCCATACAATCAAAATCAGCAACGCCCCCGCGATCCCCACCGGATTGCCCGAACGCCTCAGCGGTGCGGCCAGCAGCCCGAAATATCGCCCGGCCCGGCCCGTTCGCATCGCCAGGCGCCGAAGGATTCGAATCGGGAGATACGGCCGCAGCGTCCGATCCCCATACAGCGCCTCCAGGGCCGTCGTATCTCCCATAATCAGATGCAGATCAGCAAGCTCCCGGAGGGCCCCCGCCAGATCGCCGCGGTTGGCAATCTCCCTCTCAAATGCGGCCCGGGCCTTTTGAAAATCTCCGAGCTGCGCATACGCACGCCCGCGAAACGTGTGCAAATGCCGCAGACGTGACGGTTGAATCGGTTCCAGTTCACGGAGCGCCAGGTCCGGCTGCTGCATTTCCAAATAGGCCTGTCCCCGGACAAGATGTCCGATCCGAACCCGGTTGGGGTCGCTGTCACGGGCCCAGGATTCATACGTATCCAGCAGCGCCAGGTCGTCCCGCCCGCTGTCCGGCAATCGAAAATGAACCGAGACATAACGAACATGATGCGATGGACTCAGCGGTTCCTCTTCGATCAGCCGGGCCAGATGCGCTTTGGCCGCCGGATAATTCCGCAGTTTTAAAGCCGCCCGTACCCAGGCCCGGTGATCCTGCGGGTCCGGATCGGAGAGCAGCCGGTTGACGACGGGAATGACCGCCAGCGGAGGCAGCAGGATCATCAGGAGAAACGGAATCAGCCCCTTCCCTTTTGCCCTGCCGTGTTTTTTTCCCAACCGAATCATACGTTTGACGGATTCTCCTTTTTTCACGCCAACCTCGCTGCCGGCGGATTCATTGGCCTGCCGGAGTGGGGTGGCGATAGATCACTGAAACCATATACGAATAAATACGAAATTGTCAAGAAACCTTTCCGCCGCCCATTCCGCGGCGGCAGGTTCCGGCAGCCCCAGGTCCGATAGAATGCCGGAGCGAAACCGGTTTTTCATAAAAAAACAGGGGGTTCAGGGAAAACAGGTTAACAGCCGAATCGGATTGGACGAAATAAGAGCAAACATCTGTTGCAGAAGGTAGTTCAGCAGAGGGTTCTTTGTAGCGTTGGCGCGATTGCGCAGAATGCAAAAACAAAAGGCGAGCGTTCAAACAGCATCAAGTGTCCAATCAAGCCGGCCGGAAGTCTGTCTTCAGGTTCGGGCGGCAGGACCTTGCGAAAGGAGATGTGATTATGCCGTTGTCTGCAAGCACCGGGCGAGAGAATCTGTTTTCTCCGGCCGGCGTGTTCCCGCAGATTTCCAGCCGTACGGCGGGCGATATCCTGCGCAAAGCAATCCCGCCTGTCGGGCTTACCGATACGCTTCTCGATGCCCTGCGCTGGATGGAAAAAAACAAATGCTTTACCCTTCCCGTTGTCCAGTCCGTCGAAGTCACCAGGCCCCGGCAGGTGCTCAAGGGAATCCTCGATTGCAGAACGATTTTCAGGGTCATTGGATATCACTTTTCCAGGCCCGCGGCCGCCTGCAGGGAGATCTTTCAAAAACCGCTGTTTCAGATTATGCAGCCGGTCTCCGGGGCCATCACCCCGCATAGCCCCCTCGGCGACGCCATGGACTACATGATCCGCCGCAAACGGGATCTGGTTCCGGTCATCGGCGACGGCGGCTTCCTCGGCGTCATTACAATCGGCGATATCCTCGATGAATTTATCGGCCGAAAGCTGATCTGCAATGCGTTTTTTGAAATGGACAATCTCAAATTATCCCTCAAGCAAATGTATTTACAGGAGCTCGAACGGCGGCCCCCTCATGCGAGCCAATGGCTGCCGCTGATGCTGACCCCGCCCGTTCGATTCAGACAGGACCAAATCCTCAACAAGGCCATCGCCGAGTTCCGGAAAGAAGACAGGTATCTCCTTCCGGTGTACGATGCCACGGAGCACTGGATCGGTACGCTGTCGCGGCTGGATATGGTTCGCGCATTGCTGCGGATCTCCGGGCAGGACACCGCCGAAGCGTGTCAAAAGGGATATCATACCATGACCCTCGATCAGGGGATCGGCGATACATGCGGAATCATCTCGATTCGGGATACGGTCCACGATGCGGCCGAACAAATCCGGATGAATAACCTGTGCGGGTTATCCGTGCTCTCCGAGGAACAGTTTCTCTGCGGGTTTATTACTCCGTGCAGTCTGCTTCCGGCCTTGGCCGGCGGCTGTCTGCTGGTCTCCTTTTTTAACGAAAAGGAATCCCTGCAAATAAACCGCCAAACAGAGGCCGGCCAATAGTCAGGATTTCCGTATCTCGATTTAAAACAACCCGACGACGACGCTGAGTGAGCCGATTGAAAGAATCGTGCTCAGGACGACAATCGCGGCCGTCAGTTCATGATCGCCGCCAAGCTGGTCGGCCAGAATATACGAAGCGGCTGCGGTCGGGCACGCCATGAAAATCATCGCCAGGCGAAGCTGTTCCGGGCTTAACGGCAGCAGGTACCGGGCGGCCGCCAGCCCGATCAGCGGACACAACCCCACCTTGATGAGCGAGGCCCACACAGCCGGAAAAAGGCGCCCTGTGCGGGTCGGACCGGCGATCGCCGCCCCCACACAAAGCAGCGCCAGCGGAAGAACCATTTGCGAAAAGCTCGACAGCGTCCGATCCGCCACGGCGGGAAGCCGCCCGATCAAGCAGCCGACCAGCAGACCCGCCGCCGAAGAAATCAGCAGCGGATTGGTCACAATCCCAACGATGATTTTGCGCAGGACTTGCCGGCTGATTCGATGCTGATGCAGCAAAAACAGCGGCACCGCCGCCGCGTTATTAGCCAACACCATCAGCGCCAGCACAACAACCGCGGCCGCTTCAATCGAAGCGGCGGTCTCCCCCGGGGCCTCGGCAAAACTGAAAACCACCACCGGCAGTCCGATATAGGCCAGGTTCCCCCGAAAAGACCCCTGCACAACCGCCGAAACGGAACCGGAGGGAATCCTGAAAATCCTGGATAAAACATACGCCGCCCCAATGCATCCGGCCAGTGAAATCAGCAGGACCGAGTAAATCCGGCCGCAGGCCGGCAGGTTCAAAGGAGAGGTGCTGATTTTATAAAACAGCAGGCACGGCAGACCCGCCCAATACACCAGCCAGGACAACTGCCGGACCGTTTGGGCCGACAAATACCCCTTCCTGCGAAGCAGATACCCCAGCAGAACCATCGCAAAAACCGGGCTGAGCGTTGTCAGTATGTGCATTCCCGTCTCATTGATAAATAACGCAGAACACGGGAACCTTACTCCGGAAGACAGGGAATTGTCAAGGGCCCTTCCGGCAGCACGCAGATTGTTGGTGCCGGGTCCGCCTGCCGGGCCAGCCGGGTCACGAGACCGGGGATGTCTCTGCACGGCCGCATAAAGGCGATTCGGATCTGCTCATCGGTCAGCGCATCGCTGTAAAAATAAACCTGTGCCTTCGTGCAAATCCGGGCATGAATCTGCGCCTGCCAGGCATCGCGGGCCGAAAACCCCGGCTGGTGAAGTGTTTCAAGAAGTGCCGCCGGACTGTCCGACTCGACCAGCAGTTGCCGGTACAGGCCGTGCTCCGGAAATCCGTCCCAGCAGTCAGCCGCCGCCGCAATCACCCCGCCGGGCTTGACGATCCGGGCCGCGGCGCTGAGCCCCTTGACCGACTGGTACAGGTTCAGATCCAGCGGGTACCCCGAATTGCTTGTAATCACGATATCATAAGGCCCCGCCACGCCGACCATCGCGCGGCTTTTTACATAGTCGCATCCGGCGGGGTGGGCCTTATCCGGCCGCCCCGCGAATACCGCCGTCACCTGCTTGTCCCGATTGAGCGCAACGTTCAGCAGAAACGCCGGCCCGGCCAGGGACGCCGCCTCGTTCAATTCCTCCCAGATCGGATTGCCGGCCGTTTTCCCCCAGGCCGCGTCGGGCGAGTCAATGTTCGCTGTACTGTGGTTTCTCAGGATCGTGCCGAGGTCCGCCAGCCCGGGCACGCAGGCCTTGGGACCGCCCGAAAAACCCGCAAAAAAATGCGGTTCAATAAATCCGGTCCAAATACGAAAGTCGCATTCCAGATACGCCCGCAATACCCGAACCGGGTTGCCGCTTCGGGTCGTCCCGACGGATTCATGGGCATCCGCGTCTTCAGCACAGTTCTGCACAATCCGATACGTATCGACGACCGCATCGCCGAGCATCCCGCGCAGCTCCGCCTCCGTATTGGGTCGATGTGTGCCCGTCGCGATCAGCAGAATAATCTGCTCCGGCCGAACATGACCCAGCTCCCCCAGCAGCGCCGGCAAAATCACCGGATAGGGAGTAGGCCGCGTGATATCGTTGATCACAATGCCGACTCGATCCTCCGGCCGAACCTGCTGGCTCAGCCCCTCGCACCCAATCGGATCGCGAAGGGCCGCTCGAACCGCTTCAATCGGGTCGGCGGGCGGGTCCGCGTGTTTCGGCCGAAGCACATCCGCCCGAAGCGAATCAGGCAGTTCAAATTCCAGCCCGGTTTTCCCGTATGCCAGAGACAGCTTCATAAACGGTTCCTGTCAGGAAACATTCTTGATCAGGTTCAAATCCCCGCAGGCGGCCGCCTCCAGAACCGGGGCCATATAATCATCCACCATCTCAGCGGTCAGCGGAACCGGCATATTCTGAAGCTTCATCTTTAACTGAGGATTTTTCGCCGCCTCAAGCGCCCGGCGGATATGCCCCCGGCCAAACCCCTTAACCTCCGACAGCATCGTGGGCAACCCCACCTTTTTCGAAAAAGACAGCATCCCCTCCGCTACCGCCATCCCCAAATCCCGCCCCGACAGACGTTCCAAATCAGCCGTAATGAATCCCTCCTGTTTATAAAGCGCCCCGACCAGCCGCAGCGGCGGCTCAATCTGGGGAGCAAAAAAGACCGTGTAATACGGGTTCATCATCCCGCAGGCCCGGCCGTGCGAAAGAACATCCACCAGGGAGAAACTGGTCAGGTGCCCGCCGTTCGTCCCGCCGATCATAATGGCGTATCCCCCCAGGTCGGTTCCGTAACAGAGCCCCTGACGTCCTTCCTCATGGCCCGGATTGCGGACGACGGCAGGCAGGTGCTTGACAATCAAACCAATACCGGCCTCCGCGACTTCCGCCACATTTTCATACGTGTCTTTCCCGGCGGCGCTGTAGAGCACCTCCAGGCAGTGAGAAATCCCGTCAATGGCCCCGTCAATTGTCAGATCCATCGGCGAGTTGTAGGTCACCGAGTAGTCAAACAACGGCCGTGCCGGCACAATCGCCTCATCCACGATCAGCTTTTTCTGCCCGCTTTGAATATGGGTAATATTGGAATACTTGGTCAGGTGCGCCGCCGAACTGGCCGCCGTCTGGATGGCCACATGACCGGTCAGCTTCTTCTTCTGTTTTTGCCGGGCCGTGGTTACCAGGTTCATGCCGAAATAATCCTCAATCTGGCCGCCGAGCGTTCGCAGCACCTCCGCCGCCTTGGCCGCGTCAATCGTGCTGCCGCCGCCGAAACTGACCACCACATCCGGATCGGCCTTTTGAAGCTGCCGGGAAATACGGGCCAGGTCTTCCAGCGGACAGTTCGGAGCCGGGCCGGCGATCTCCGCGCAGACCTGCACAGAGGCCGAATGCAGCGATTCACGAATCGTCCGGAGAAACGATTCGCTGTCCGGAAACGAGCTGCCTATCAGCGCCGCTTTGGTTCCCAGCTCCGCGGCGGCCGGACCGGCATGAGACAACGCGCCCGGACCAAACCGATAAGCGTCCCCCTTAAAAAAACGGAGCAGATTTTTTGCTCTGTTGAACTCAGACATGGCTTGTCCCTTCCCTGTTTATTCAGATTGGTTTGTTTGCGTTATACTGATCGATCATCGGCCGCAGAAAGGCCGCCGCTTCAGCCGCGGCGCGATCCGGGTCCGGCTCCGGCAGAATCTCCACCGAAACCCAGCCGTCATAACCGCTTCGCTTTAAATGATTAAAAATGTCCTGAAAATCCGTATGCCCCTGCCCCGGCGCCCTCCGATTGGAATCGGCCAGGTGAATATAGCCAATCTGCTCGATGTGTCGTGCCAGTTCCCCGCCAAGGGTTCGATCCTCAATATTCATATGAAACACATCGGGCATCAGTTTCAAATTCGGCCGATTGACCTTGTGCAGCAGATCGGCCCCCTGCGCGACGCTGTTGACAAAGTCGATCTCATAGCGGTTGACCGGCTCGAGCACCAGCGTGACATTTTTCGGCCCGGCATAATCACACAGCCGCCGGGCCATGTCGAGAAACAATCCCTCGGCCCTGTCCCTCGGCGCATCGCCGATTTGACCGCGAACCCGGCCGATGTTGACAATCCGGCCGAACGACTCAGCCAGATCGATCAGTGCCTCAAACACACCGCAGACCCGCCTTCGCCGCTCCGTGTCCGGATCGGTAAACATCAGGCCCAGCGCCGCATAGACCTGTCCGGTGGAGATACACGAAACCTCGAGCCCCGCCCGCTGTAGGCAGGCGGCCAGGCGGTCCGGATCCACTTCCTCGGCCTGCTTGAGCGCCAGTTCCACCCCGTCATATCCGAGACCGGCGGCTTTCTGAATCGACTCTTCAATCCCCCGCCAGACCACAAAGGCGCTGGGCAGGGCCCGACTGTCGGCAATGGCTACGGATAATTTCATGGTCGGCTCTTCTTTGTGTCCACAAGCATTCGGGCTTTCAAGACAATCTGTTCCGTACTGATTCCGTAGGCGTTCAGCAGCTCCGCATAAGGACCGGTTTCTGTAAAACAATCTTCAATCCCCACAAAGTCCGTCTTCACCGGATGCGAACGGGCCAGTACCTCCGAAATGGCCGAACCCAGTCCGCCGCGGAGGGTGTGCTCTTCAATCGTCAAAATCCGATTCGTTCGGGAGACCGATTCAATCAGGGCCGCCTCATCCATCGGCTTGATTGTCGAAACCTCCAGCAGGTCCGCCGAGATGCCCTCTTGTTCCAGTCTCTCGGCCGCTTCCATCGCCATATACGTCGGCACTCCGCAGACGGCCAGCGTGATATCGCGGCCCCTTTTAAGAACGCGGATTTTGCCCGTCTCAAACGGGGCGGCCCTGTCAAAAAGAATCGGCGTCGGGTTGCGGCTCAGGCGAATATAAGTCGGGCCTTCCCGGTCGAGGGCCTGCCGCAGGCACGGGCCCACCTCTGCGCCGTCCCCGGGAACGGTCACCGTCAGGTTCGGGATCGCCCGCAGTATCGCAAGGTCGGCCAGCGACTGATGACTGGCCCCGTCAAACGAATCCGAAACCCCTGCGTATCCCCCCGCCAGAACCACCGGCAGGTGGTTGTAGCAGATCGTGCTGCGAATCTGCTCGGTACATTTCAGCGAAAGAAATATCGCGAACGTGCTGATCACCGGCCGCAGCCCGCAGGCCGCCATCCCCGCGGCGATGTCGGCCATGTTCGCCTCCGCCACACCAAGATTAAAAAAGCGATCCGGGTACTGCGTTCCGAAATCCAGCGTCTTCGTACTGCTCGATACGTCCGCGTCCAGCACCACCAGCCGGGGATTGTCCCGGCCCAGTTCCACCAGCGCCTGTCCGAAGGCCTCACGCATAGCGATGTGCTGGACGCTCACGATTCCGCCTCCGTGTTTTTTAGTGCCTGTATCAATTCAGCCCTTCCGCGTACATAACTTTCCCGGTCAATCGGGCAGCCGTGCCAACGACTCTGGTCCGATGTAAACGAAATCCCGTGCCCCTTATGCGTCTGATAGACCACCGCAACCGGCCCCGCTTCCTGCGTTTGAATCCACTCCCACGACTGAAGGATCTCACCCACCCGGTGACCGTCATACAGGCGCGGTGCTGTATTCCAGCCGAATGCCTTCAGTTTCTCCGCCAGCGGGTCCATCGGCATAATCGCCTCGCTGGGCCCATCGAGCTGCACTTTATTATAATCCACCATCAGCACCAGCCGATGCGGGCGAAACTTCGCCCCCGCCATGATCGCCTCCCACGTCTGCCCTTCATTCAGACAGCCGTCGCCGACAATCACAAATGTCCGGTAGCGTGCCTTCAGCGCCTGTGCCGCCATCGCCATGCCCAGGCCCACACTCAGCCCGTGCCCCAGCGAGCCGGTGGACATATCCACACACGGCAGCTTGACCATGCACGGATGGCCCTGCAAATCGCTGTGCAGACGGCGAAACGTGCACAACCGGGAAAGCGGAAAAAACCCGCGATTGGCCAGCATCGCATAATACATACACGAGGCATGACCCTTGCTGAGCACCAGCCGGTCGCGCCCCGGCCAGCGCGGCTCCTCCGTCCGCACATTCAACATGTGAAAGTACAGCACTGCCAGCAGTTCGGCCGCCGAGGACGCCCCGCCCCAGTGCCCCGTCTGCAGGTCGTAAATCGTATCCCATACATCCACCCGGCACTGCCGGGCCAGGTACTGCATCTGTTGACGTTTTTTGTCCGGATCAGTTTCCGCCAAAATCGCCGCCGGATCGATCCGTTCTATGTCCTGCCGTAATGCCATCGTTCGTCCTTATTTCCCCCAGACAAACAGAATCTTCGTAATCAGCCAGGTAAAGAAAATCATCCCGAAACAAGCCAGGGTAATATAGAAAAACCCCGGGTAATACCACTTCAAATCAGGTTCTCTGCGAAGCTCAATGGCGCTGTCTTTGCCGAAAAATTTATCCTTACTGTCCTGGGCATACAACCGTTCCACTTCCGCGGCGTGAATGGTTTCTTCCCCATCGTCAATCAGGCCGGCGTCAATCAGCGCCGGCAGTTTAATGCCCGCCTTCACAAGCCGTTGTTCCTGCCCGACCGGCGTGTGCATGATAATGTGAAACCGTTTGATTCGCAGCGGATCATCCGGCTTGCCGAACAGAATCCCCGCAAACATGCCGGCCAGCGAAACCAGCGTGGAAAGAAAAACCGCCGCTTCAAAAGACGGGTCGATGGAATCGAAAAAAGGAGTGCCGTTTCGAACCATCGTGTGGAAGATGACCCCCAGGTACGTAAAAATTCCGCCCGCCAGCGAAAGCCACATCCCGGCCCGATTGGCTTTTCGCCAGAGGATGCCGAAGTAGATCGGAATCCCTAAAAAGGAAAGCAGCGTCAGGGAGATTTTTACATACTGCTTGAGCGTCGGGATGTACATCGTCGAAACCGCCGCGATCAGGACCGATGCGATCGCCCATAACCTCCCCGCCAGCAGATAATGCCCCAGACTTTTGCCGGGCCGGACGATTTTTCGATACAGGTAATTGGCGTACAGAGCCGAAGAGGTGGTGGCATAGGTCCCCGCCGAGGACATGGCCGCCGCAAAGAAGCTGGCGATCAGAAGACCCAGCACCCCCACCGGAAGAATTTCGCCCATCACGATGCCCCACGACGTTTCCGGGTCCGCCAGCCCGGGTTTATAAATCGCAAATAGAATACCGTACACCGCGAACAAAAGGGTAATGATTCGTTTCCACAAATGCCCCCAGCCGCATTGCGTCGCAGCACGCTCGTTTTTCGACACCGAGATCCAGTTATAAATCCAGGGCGCCGCGATCCCTCCCACGAGCGCCGATAGGTTCAGTGCCAGAATCGTCCAGACAGTCATTTTCTCAGGATCTGAAAGGTTCCAGATTTCCGGGTGTGCGGCGCTGTATTGCTGAAGCGTTTCCCAGCCGCCGGCACGATGCCACAAAAAAGGAAGCATAATAAAACTCAAAATGGTCAGGCACATCAACCCCTGCAGAAGATCCGTCAGAAGGGTGGACATCATCCCGCCCGAAAAAACATACGCGCCCACAATCGCGGCAATCACCCAGACACATTGAATCTGGCTGAGCGTCATAAATCCGGCAAGAATCTTCGCAATCGCCAGCAAAAACATCCCGATGAACAGGATGCAGATCAAACCGGCACAAAGCGAATAAACCGCGGATGCGTATTTGTCATAACGCATTTCAAAAAATTCCGAAACATTATACACCCGGGCCCGTCGAAAGTAAGTGCTGAAAAGGTAATAGATCGGCGTGGCAAACAGAAAGCTCCACCAGTACCAGACCCCGCTCAGCCCGCTCTCATAGGCCTGCCCCCCAACCACCACCGCCTCATTGCCCGCAATCGCCGAGGCAAAGATAAAAATGAACGAGACCAGCGGTCCCCATTTGCCGCCCGCCACAAAAAAATCGCCCAGGGTTTTGGTTTTGCGACCGCCCTTTATAACCCCCACGTAAAGAATGACGGCAAAATAAGCCATCAGAATCGAAAAATCAAACCAGTGAATTCCGAAGATCATGACGCCTCCTTATACCCGGTCCAGTTCAATATCCATCAATCGGCAATACAGTTCCAGAGAACGCCTGTGGTCGCCGGGAATTACGTGGGCGTGATTCGTATTAAACATATTCAAAAACGCTTCCGGCTCGATATCCATCTTCACGTACCCGTGAGGCCAGGCGCCGCAGGTTGCCTTCATCGTCTCCCGAGGCAGGTCCACAAACTCGCCCCGGGCAAGAAACATCCGGTACGACTCCCCCCGGCGGGTCAGCCGCGCAATCGTTATCTCACCGCCCGCGCAGACATACGGAAAATGCGCCCCGTTTCCGCCGTATTTCGAAATCACCGGCTCCACATGAACACGGCTCAAATTCACCTTCGGATCGCGGCTGCGGGCGGCGTACCACGACGGCTGGGCCCCGCAGTTGCAGCAGACAAACAGCTTCCTTTCAAAATCATAACTGCGCACGTCAAACAGCAGCGAGGGAAACCCGCTGATCAGTTTCAGAATCTGCATCGTCAGCGCCCCGTCGCCGTCCGCCTCGCAGGCCGTCACAATCGGCTCGCGCGGCCCGTTCCAGTCATACGGATCATTCAGCAGCATCGCCGCCGCGCACGCCGTCAGAAAATACTCGCTCAGATCGTAATGACATTGGATCCCGACAAAATCCAGCCCCCGCTCCTCGACGATCTCCCGGATCGCGATATAATGCTTCAGTTGTCCTTTGACATGCTCCGGCGCGGCCTTGCCCTCCGTGGAAACCCGGCCTGCGTTTTCGCAAAGCCAACGGTACGCCGTGTCGGCTTCCTTGTCCTCAATGCTCCCGGCACGACGGACAATCTCCAGTTGATCAATAGACTCCACATCCACGCCGAATTTCCGCATCCACCCGGCCGGGTTGACGGCTCCCGTATTCATCCCGATGCTGCGCCCGCCGAAAAGCCCGTACACCGATCCCTTCATCCGCTCAATCACGCCGCTGGCCCTGCAGAAAGACGACAGCGTCCTGAGCAAATCCGGCTCTGCCAGCGGATCGCCCCAGAGTTTCTCGGCCGTCAGGTTCGCCTGGAGCATCGCACCGTGTGCGGCCATGATGCCTCCCAAACCGGGCAGCTTGCCGTCCTTGGGCGAACTGAGCAGCACCGGCAGACCCAGCACCCGCGCTGCGATCAAACTGAAATTGGGAAACGCGAAAACCGGAATGTTAAAGACGGCCGCCTCCGCCCCTCCGGCTCGCAGCTCCAGGGCCCCTTGACGAGCCAGTTTACTGCTGTAGGCAATCTCCCCGGCCGGCGCCGCCTTCAAAAGCGGATCCGATTCAATCGCCTTCTTCAGCACCTTCCCATGTCGGGCAAGGGTCTCTTCCAGGGTCTTATGCACACGCACACGGCCGTCCGAAAAACCCATCAAACCCACACGATACGGCTCAAAAGAAAATACCGGCTCAGAAAAAGACATTCGAAAATCTCCATAAGCTAATTGGTATTACCAGTTTTCGCATTTTATCAGAAAATGCTTGCTATATCCATATATTTAGATAAACTGGTAATACCACTTATCTCCTTAGTTTGAGGAAAACGGATATGGCAAATGGCGAAAAACCGGCAAGCATGATCCTTTTTGAAGAAATGCTTGACCGAATCCGCACCGGCCAATGGCCCGTCGGATCCCGAATTCCCTCCGAACGAGTTCTCATGGCCGAATTCGGGCACAGCCGTGTGACCATACGCGAGGCCCTCAGCATGTTACGGGCGCTCGGCATCCTGTCAATTTCACAGGGCAAGGCCTCCGTCGTACAGAAAATGGATGCCAAACTGCTCGGACGGCTTTTCCCCCTCATGCTCTCGCTCGAAGGAGAGCGTACCTATCAGCAAATCTTTGAGGTACGCCTGTCCATCGAATCCCGCACCGCGTATCTGGCCGCCCTCAACCGCACAAAACAGGACATCGACGAACTCGAAAGGGTCCTTGCGATCCTGAAATCACATCTGGCGCAGAATATCGAACAATCCCTCGAATCGGACCTGAGATTCCATATCCGAATCGCGAAAGCCAGCGGCAATCCCCTGTTTCCGCTCCTGCTCGAGGCCCTCAGCGGCTTTGTGGCCTATGTCCAGTTTTTAAGCTGCAAGGGAGACCAGGTCCGCAGGGAGCGGGCGCTGCATTTTCACGAGTCCATCGTCCAGGCCATACGGGATCAGGACCCCGAACGTGCCCGCGTCGAAATGGAATCCCACCTCCGCACCAGCGCCGACCGAATGCTCAAGAGCGGCCTGCTCAAAAAGAATTCGCAATAACCGAAAAAAACGGGTTGCATAGCCCCTTGTATATGGTATTATATTGCTATCCTAAAAAAAAGAGCCATTCTATCCGAAAGCAATAACTTGAATTAAATAAAATTCTTATGAAAACATTCTATTTATCTTTTTTGGAATTAAAACGGCAATAGTACAATCTTGTCATTTCATAAGCGAGACTCCGGCGTGTCGCCCAAAACGAATCTATTCAGTCATCTGTTCACGGCCGAACAGTTTCAGAAGATCGAAACCAGGTTCGGCAAACACTTTCCCCTCCCTCTCGAAACCGTTGGGCTCAGCGGAAAGCAGATTCTCTCGCACTGTTCGGCCGACTGCCGGCCCGCCTTTTGCCAAATCATTGGCCGGACCGGGGCCGGAGAAAAACGATGCCTTCAGGATCGACTGCGAAGTCTCCGCATGGCCTTTGAAACCGGACAGCCCTACACCACCCTCTGCCACGCCGGCATCATGGTAAGCTGCGTGCCCGTGATGAACAATGAAACCCCCATCGGCGGCATGGTTCTCGGAAAATGTCTTTCCGAGCCGTTCAGCACGGCCATCGAGGAAGATATGAAAAAACGGCTGATCGGGTTGCGGATCCCCAAAAAAGAACTTTTTTCCGCCGCCGGCCAACTGCCGATCCTCAGCGCTCGATCCATTCACGAAGCCGTCGAATTTCTTTTCATCACACTGTACCAGAGCACCGACCTGGATCCCCGCGTCATCGAGTGGAAACGGACACGCACCATCCAGCAGGCCCAGATCAGCGAAGCCATTCAGCAGCGAAAGCTGACCGGCCTCGACGAGAAATACCCTTTCCGAAGCGAACAGGAGCTGATCGCCAAGGTAAAAATCGGCGACAAAACAGGAGCCCGCGAAATCTTAAACTCCATCCTCGGAAGCATTTTATTCCGCAACCCCGGACAGTTGAAGATCCTGAAAATCCGCCTCGTGGAACTGATCAGTATCCTGAGCCGCTCGGCCTCCGAATCCGGCGTCGATCCCGATGTCCTCCTCGAAAAAAATTCGGAGTACATCAACCGCGTCATTACCCTCCAGACACAGGAAGATATCTGCCTCTGGATCAGCCGGGCCCTTAACGACTTTATCGACAGCGTCTATGAGCTGCAAAAAGCCCGCAAACACACCCGGCTGAAACAGGCCCTCGAATACATGCAGAAAAATTACAAAAACCGAATCACCCTCGAAGACATCGCCGCGGCCGGTCATCTCAGCGTATCGCGGCTTTGCCATGTGTTCAAACAGCAGTTCGGCTCCACCGTCTTTGATTACCTCACCGGCTTGCGGGTCAACCGCGCACGCGATCTCCTGTTATCAACCGAACGAACCTGCCTGGCCATTTGTTATGATTCGGGATTCAACAACCTCAGCTATTTCAACCGAACCTTCAAAAAATGGGTGGGCATGACGCCGACTCGCTTTCGAAGTCAAAACAAACGCTGAGCCGACGGATCCCCGCATCAGCCGAAACCGGAATCGATGGCCGCAAAGTCGCACAGCACCGAGTCGGCGATAAACAGCCCCTGCCGCGTCAGCCGAACGCCCTCTGGGTCCGCATCAAGCAGGCCAAGCGCCGCATGATGCCGGATCGGATCGGCAAACAGGGTCAGCGGATCATAACCGGTCTGTTGCTCAAAGACGGCCCGATGGATCCCGGCGATCTTGCGCAAATTCAGCACCGCCGTCTCACAGGCGATTTCGAGGGGCGAGGGAGTGTGGCGTTCGGCATAGGCAAAGGTCTCCTGCCGGATGGCGGCAAGGTAGGCGTCGAGATCGGCCGCGTTTGTGGTGCGGCGGCCCTGATACCACGAACCGGCCGACGGCCCCAGGCCCAGCCACGGCCGGTTCTCCCAGTAACGCAGATTGTGCCGGCACGCAAAACCAGGCCGGGCAAAGTTGGAAATCTCCACCTGCTCAAACCCGGCCGCCGTCAGCGTATCAATCGCCGCCTCGTACAGATCCCGGTCGAGTTCCTCATCCACCGGCCGCACCCGGCCGCACTGCAAATCGGTATAAAGAGGCGAGGGCGCCTCGTACGTCAGACTGTAGGCGGAAAGATGGGGCACATCCAGAGCAAGTGCCTTTTCCAGACTGTACTCCCAGGTTTTCAGCGAACAGCCGGCAAGGGCGTAAATCAGGTCCAGCCCCAGATTCTCAAAGCCCGCCGCTTGGGCCGCCCTGACCGTTCGGCCGATGTCGTCTGCGCAGTGAATACGGCCCAGAAAGTCCAGTTCACGCGGATGAAAAGACTGCCCGCCGATGGACAGACGAGTGGCCCCCGCTTCCCTGAGCCGGAAAAACAAACGCTCGCTTGCCTGCGCGGGATTGATTTCAAGCGTGCATTCGGCAACCGGACCGATCCGGTCCAGCAGCCGCCGCAGAAAGCCGATCAGCAGGGCTTCAGGGACCGCCGAAGGCGAACCGCCGCCCAGGTAAAGGGTTTCCACGGGTTGGGACGGAGCGTACAAGTCCAGTTCACACACAACCGCATCCAAAAAAGCCGATACATCATGCCCCCGGAGCGGTACGGAATAAAACGCACAGTAGCGGCATTTTTTCTCACAGAAGGGAATGTGAACATAAAGACCCAGGTCGCCGCCCGGGCCGCTGGGCTGAATGGACAGATCAGCGGCCATCGGTCAGGGCGACTCAGCGGCCGGGGCATCGGCTTGCGATGGTTCAGGAATCGCCGCCGGACGCACCCGCGGCCGATGCAAGACCCAGCGGACCAGGCCGGAAGCGGCATAGCCGCCGAAGCAGACGACCAGCGCCGCCTGCAGACCGGCCTGCCAGATCAGGCCGATGATTACGGCTATCCAGAACAGGTGGGTGATGGGTTTTCGGCCGCGCAGGTATTGATTGACCAGGTGCGGATACGGAAGGCGGCTGACCATCAGCGTACCCAGCCCAATCGTAATCACCGGCAGGCAGTACAGCATCGTTTTCAGAGTCAGCACAAAGATCGGAGTCTGAGTAGTCGGGTCGGCTTTCATATGTTCGATCAGCACGATCAGCCCGGCCAGTACGCCTGCCGCCGCCGGGGTAGGCAGCCCGAAAAAAACCTGGTGGGCGGTCTCATCTTCTTCGTTTTCAACATTAAAACGGGCCAGGCGAACCGTTGCGCAGCACAGATAGGTCCCCCCCGCCAGCCAGAGAAAACGGCGGAAAAAATCAGAAAAGAAAAAAGTGCCTTCCCCGAACAGATCGGGAAAATTCTGCATCAGCACCTGAAAGGTCAGCACCGCCGGAGCCGCCCCAAAACTGAGCATATCGCACAAGCTGTCAAGCTGGCCGCCGAAACTCGAGGTGGTATGGCTCATGCGGGCGACACGGCCGTCCAGCATGTCCGCGATCATGGCAAAAAAGATCATGTAGCCGGCCAGGGCGAATTTTTCCGAGCCGCGCGCCGCCAGCCCGATCGCTGCGAATCCGCAGATGCCGTTGATCAGCGTAATCAGCGACGGCAGGATCGTCACTGTCCGAAGACGCCGCGGATGAGGCGGCCGAAAGAAATGTCTTTTTTTGGATCGATGGCTCATGGTTCGTATCGCACCAGCGGGGTCGCTCCGGCTTTGACGGAATCGCCGACCTGGACGAGCGTTCGGGCGTTTTGGCGGATCGGCAAAAGAAGTTCCGTTCTCGATCCGAATTTGATCATACCGAACGGTTCCCCGGCGGCAAAGGATTGCTGCTCGTCGGCAGCGCAGACAATACGGCGGGCGATGGCCCCGGAAATCTGGCGTACCAGCAGCCGGTCCGTCGGTTCGACAGTCCGTTCAAGCAGCAGGTTGTTGGATTCGTTGACCCGTCCGGATTCTTGTTTCATGGCGTTGAGAAATTTTCCTGGTTTGTACGTGATAGACTCCACGCGGACGGCACAGGGCATCCGGTTAATAG
>JAHDQI010000226.1 GCA_018433925.1 Phycisphaerae bacterium
GGGCCGGTTTCGACAATCCGCGTCGGCTGCGAATTGCTCGTTCGAGACTCAACCGCCAAACCCCGGCGGAAAAAGACGTTGGCAAGAGAAGCATCCTAAATAGCGGATGCATTTTACGGATAAGACAGAAAGCTGAACAAAGGAAGAGGTTACATTAATCTGGAGGTGTGAAATGAATCGAAAGTGTGTAGTATCTGTTGCGATTATGGTATTGTCAGTATGCGGTTTAGCCCGCGCCGTAACGATGCTTGAGGACTTTGAATCCTATTCCCTTTTGGATCCGAACGATATTTTAGGAACGTGGCAGGAGCGAAATCCGACCGTAGGCACAATCGAAGTGACGGATGAAGAGGCCTATGACGGCAGTCAGTCCATGAAGTACACCTATGCATGCGGCACAGCGCCCTATTGGTCTGAGGTCTTTGCAATCCTTCCGCAGGAACAGGACTGGTCCAATTATAAAACCCTGAACCTGTGGGTCAAGGGCAAAGATGTCAGTCAGGCCCTCGAAAACATGTACGTCGTGCTGTATAGTGCTCCCGATGCAAATGTGATCGATCACAGCAACCTTTCCATGCTGGGCAAAACGAAGAAAATTTATGAAGTAACAAGAATTCCGTATTGGGTAAATTTGAAGGCGGATATCGCCTTTAATTTTGAACCCCTGCATCACGTCCGGGCCATCGGATTCGGCATGTCCCCTGCCTCTTACGGGGCCGGGGTGATTCATATTGATGCCCTCTCGCTCGATGAAAAAGGATACGGCGGACTGATTAATGATTTCGAGGATTATGCGGATGCCAATGACCTGTTTGCCAGCGGGGATATCCTCGTACCGGCAGAACCCAATCAAACCCTCCTTGAGATTGAATCCTCCAATCCTGAAAACATTTTTGCAGGCAACCAATCGCTGAAGATTTCATTCGACAACGGAGTGCCGCCGTATTTTGCAAAAGTCGCTTTCAATCGACCGCTGCGCTTCAATCCCAACTGGAGCCCCCCGATCTCAGGAGCCGGCTACAATCCCCTCACCCTCCATTTCAAAGTGGAAAATCCCGAAGGAAATGTACGGGTGGCCCTGATTGATTCGCAGGGAAACAATACGGCCGTTTATTATTATCCTGATCCCAACAGTCTTCAGGAGCCGACAGATTGGATTCGCTGGGATATCGATCCGACAACGGTGTATGACTACGAGGATCCTGAGGAGTTGTTCCTCCAGTTGAATAATGTCAGGCGCATTGAGGTCCAGTTCACCCCGGGCGATTATGGCCAGGGAGTGATGTATCTGGACAACGTGTTTGTCAATGTGTGCGGAGAGGGAGTCGATGGAGTCGGAGACCTGGACGCCGACCTGAACGGAGATTGTGTGGTCGATTTGGAAGACGTGGCCATCTTTGCATCCTACTGGATGGATACAAACTGCACGGCGGCAAATGACTATTGCGGCGGAGCCGATTTCAACCTGTATGGCAGCCGCAACGGCGCTGTGGATCTGGATGATCTGGCGGAGGTTCTCTCGGAATGGCTGGATTGCAATATGTTTTATCAGGGCGATTGCTTCGTTCAATAAGGCAGATTATGACCTGGTTTATGAACATGCGAATATGGATGTGTGCAAGTGTTTTGTGCGTCTGTGCGGCGACGGCACAGGAGGTCGATATTCAGATGGATGCCAGTGACGTTTCACATCCGTTTGCGGGATTTGGCGCGCAGATATGGCAAGGAGATCTGCGCGCCGAGTCCGTGCTGACCTCTTTGAATATGAAGTATGTCCGCATGAAGTTCGGCGGCAACTGGAATCCCCCAACCGATGCGACACAGGCACAAATGGATGCTTATGTAGCCAGTCAATATGATGGGAACATGGCCATCCGCAATACGTACGCATTTCTCAATCAGCACAATATTGCGGTCATTGGAAACTATTTTGAGGGACCGTCTGTCTGGCTGGGGACCGGAAATCTGCTCAAAAGCCAGCACCTCGATGACTTTGCCCGGCTGTGGGGATCCATCGCATACTACATGCAGACGCACAATATGCCCATCCGCTACATTGAGATGTTCAATGAGCCCGAGGGCAACTGGAATATGTATGTCCCCGGCTCTTATTACAATACCGTGCTTAAACTTCTTCGCAGCGAACTGGACAGCCGGGGCCTGACGGGAGTAGGCATTGTAGGGCCGGGAATGGCGGTTCTCAAAAATGGCCCAAGTTGGATCAGCTCCCTTGACAACGATGCAAAAGAGGCCCTCGAATGCTGGTCCACCCATGCATGGGACGAGGGGTGGTGGGGTACGAACGCCCTGCCGAGTTACCTGGATCAGCAGTGGAAGAATTACTTCGGGGCCGCCGTCAATACCGCCGACCCGGATCACAGCAAGTGGATCATCGTAACCGAATATGCCACCGGGGTACGAACCTATAATGGAGTAGTCTTCGAAGACGAGGTGACGGATACCAATCAGTTTGCCCAGCGATGTTATGAAAACTCGCTGACGCTGATCAACAACGGAGCCAATATCCTGTGTTATTGGGAAGCGGCCAATCATAGCTGGCAAGATCCTCCCCTGTACGGCTTCCTTCGAGTCAATTCGAGTCTGCGGCCGGTCTATTATGCTTTCTTAACGCTGGCGCCGTTAATCCCGGACAATGCCATGGTTTTGCAGAAGACCTGGAACGACAGCCAGATCAGTGCGGCCGGATTTGTCGGCGGCCATCAACTGGTGATGGCGTTTGCCAACAGCACGGCCGAACCGGTCAGCCGGACTGTGGGGGTAAGCGGAGTATCCAGTCTGGTTCTTACCTCCGCGCAGGCCTTTGAAGCAGGGGCTATTGTCGACAAATTCTCCGAACTCAGCTTTGATTACCAGTCCCGAAGCATGGAGATCACACTGGCCCCCGAAAGTACGCTGACGGTGGTTGCCCAGGTCAACGCCTGTACCGGAAGGCAGACAGGAGATCTGGATGGAGATTGTCGTACCACGCTCAGCGATTTCGGCATCCTGGCGGCCGACTGGCTTAAAGACGCTCGAATCATCGCAGAAGACACCGTCGAAAATTACGAGTCCTATGCGGACTCGCTCGAACTGCGGGCTGCGTATAGCACCACGAACAATGTAACGCTTTCCCTGGAGACCGAAACCGTCCGCGGCGGTTCCAAATCCATGAAGTTTGCCTTTAATAACGGAGCCGATCCCTGGTATTCCATTACAAGATACAACGTGCCCGGCGCCGTGCCGAATGTCAGCGGCGCAGACTGGAACGAATACAGTCAGTTGTCGGTCTGGTATAACGTCCAGGCCAACGGCGGCGATCTCCTGAAGATCAAAATCTCCAATTATTGGGGCAGTGAATTGTACACGGCGGATTTCGGCAATGTACAGGCAGGCCAGGGCTGGCAGGAAGCCGTGATTGATCTTCATGAGAATCTGACCTCCGAACAACTGCAGCAGGTCGGCCGGGTGGATCTGATGATGCTGGCGGGCAGTTACGCATCGGGAATCGTGTACTTTGACGAGATCACGCTCAACACCGAGGACGGCCTCTGCTCCGAAGAACTGCCAGGCGATCTTTGCCCGGATTGCCTCATCAATGTAAGCGATCTGATTATTTTGAGTGAAAATTGGTTAATGAATACGTGGATCGAGTAAACAGGTTTTGAGTCTGAGGATCGGGATAACGAAGATGCGTATAAACGGGAGCGGATCAGTTGCGAAGAAAAGGTCAATCAGAGGGACGCCTTCGCGGCGAGGTTCCGTCGGCAACCTTTAGTAAGGATGAACGATTATGAAAACACACAAAAAAAACGGGTTTACGCTCATTGAACTGCTGGTCGTCATTGCCATCATCGCCTTGCTGCTTTCGATTGTTATGCCGGCCATGAGACGGGCCAAATTCATCGCCAAACGGGTAGTCTGCTCCAGCCAGTTGAAACAGGGCGTCACGGCATTTCTCTGTTATGCAACCACGGTCGGAGAGGGCAAACTGCCCTTGGGTGCGATGGGCGGTCATACTCTGGAAGATTATCAGAGAGGCCATTCCTGGAGTCAGTTGGATTATATCCATGAGACTTCATGGCTCCCGGTTGCGGACTATCTGGAAGATACCCGAACCATGATCTGTATGGCCAGCGTACCGAGAGAACGGCTGGAGGATCCGGAATGGACAGGCGAACCATACATCCCAAGCGGTTCCACATGGAATGCCTACTGGATCGGCTACAATTATCACGGCGGCCACTTTGCACAGGCCTGGCCTCCGCCGATAAACGAGACTCGAATTTCTCGATGGATTTCTCCCTATAAATTGACCGACTCAGGCGCCCTGCCGCTTCTTTCTGATAAAATCTGCAGGTCTCACAACAGGGACAAAACGTTTATCGGCCATGCGGCCAGCGGCCCCCTGTACGGCGAAATCAATCAAAAACCAATGGACATTCCGGGATCCGCGGGATCAGGCGGAAATATCGGGTATCTGGACGGGTCTGTGTCATGGAAACCGCTCGATAAAATGAAAGAGTACCACAGGGCGAAAAACTTTGGTTCGTGGACGATTGAACCCGGCTCTACTGTTCTTACCGGGTACTGGTGATTGATTTGACCCGGATCGACAGATCCGAAGGATTCTGCTGTGTGGGCAGAATCTGATCCTGAGAAAAAACTTTTTAGAGCGGAGGAAAACGGCGGATCGAAACAACATGAGGCGGTGCGTTGCCGCGGAACAGTTTGGATACGCAGAGGAAAGTCAGGTGTGGTAAGAAGTGTGAAGTAGTGTGTGAAAAGACAGGCCTGGTCAGCGATCCGTTTTCCGGAATTACAACGTATTAACATTTTTGTGTGGAGGAAAGATGATGAGAAAAGTGGCAGTACTATTGTTAGTGTCATGGATCGCCGGCAGTGCGATCGGGGCGACGCTCAAACTGGAGTGGAAGTTTGACGGCAATGCCGGCGATACCAGCGGTCAGGGCATTAATGGAATATTGTTCGGCGGGGCCTCCTTTAGCGCGCCGGGCACAGGATATGATGGGGTCAGCCAGGCCCTGAGTAGCAACGGCTCCCAATGTGTCTATAAAACAGGCATTAACACAAGTCTCCTTCCCTTGTCCGGATCTGCTTCCTGGAGTGTCGATGTCTGGGTAAAACCCGATGACGCCCCCAGCGAATGGAACGTTCTGTATGCGATCGGCAGCAAGCCGGGCGGCACCGGGGCGTCCCGCTCTGTGTACGCCAATGCCGCCGGCAACATCGTCTTCACCGGAGGCAGCAGCGGCGGAGCAGGCAGCCGATTTTTGGTTACCGATGCAACCTTTGATGTCGGCCAGTGGCAAAGGATCACCACCACCTATGACGGGACCAAGGTAAAACTGTATAAAAACGGGTCTCTGATCGGCTCGATGGATATGGTCCTGTATGATGCGCCTGGAGAAGTCCGTGTTCCCAGCAATCCCGGATGGGGCCCCCAGATGATGTCGGGCTTATTCAACAATTTCCAGATTTATGATGGGGTTGTTGCTGTTCCTGAGCCGGCAACGCTTGCCCTCCTCGGACTGGGTTCGCTTGCCTTGATTCGTAAACGAAAATAACAATGGCCCTGGAATCACCTTGAAAATGGTTCCTTGAAAAGTGCCGAAAAAATCGTTAACACTATTTTGGAGGAAAGAAGATGAAAAAGTATGCAATGGTTGTGGGTATGTTGTTGGCTGCAGCAAGCTGGTGCCACGCTACAGTCATAGGGATCAATGATTTTGAGTCCTATGCGAACACGCTCGAATTGAGAGCCGAGTGGGCAAACACCGCCAATGTCACGCTCTCGCTGAACACGACGGAGTTTCATAGCGGAAACCAGTCGATGAAGTATGATTACAATAACGGGGCAAGCCCGTGGTATTCGAAGGCCGAATATTTCCTGCCGGGCATTGAATGGGGCGTCAGCGGTCAGGACTGGACCGGTACGACGGAACTTTCCGTTTGGTACAAAGTGACGGCCGCCAAAGAACCGCTTCGTTTTGTCCTGGTGGATACCTACGGGGCAAACGTGTTCGTCAAGACAATCGGTGTTGTACCGGTTGGCGATTGGACCGAGGCCATAGTCGATCTGACAGCCGCCGATTCGAATGGAAAACTGTTGAGTGAATCCGAGATCGCCCGAATCGCACGAATCGATATCGTCATGGGCGGACAATATTATGGCGCAGGCACGATCTATTTCGACGACATTAGCCGTACGGTCGTTCCCGAACCGGCCACCCTGGCCATGCTCGGCCTCGGTGCCCTGACGCTGATTCGCAAACGCAAATAGCAGCGGTCTTTTTCCAGGCAGCAACAGCAAAACCGGCTCCTCGCAGAGGAGCCGGTTTTATTGCGTTTCTATTCTCTTCAGGAGAGTGAAGGATCATTCCGTGTCAGCACGGCCGGGGCACCTGCCGCTGCCGCGGTCACGATCTCCGGACCTGCGTCTGCCGAACCCGCTCGGCAAAATCGCGTTCTTCTTCAAGCGATTCAAAACCCACGGTCACCGCGTCCACGCACCCAAGGTTCAAAACAAAATCGATCGACCGATTCCGCTTCTCATCGCTGCTGCGAAACTCGCCGGCCCCGATAATCTTCATCCCGATAACACCCTTGCCGTTGGCATGCGCCCGCTCCAGAACCGCCGTCACCGCCTCCGGCGGCCCGTCCATCTGCGCCCCGTACGGATTGATCCGCGCATGAATCGAATCCACCCACGGCTCCTCCGCGGCCGCCTTCAGGGCCTCCAGCGAATGACACGACACGCCGCACGCCCGAATAACCCCCTTTTCCTTCAGCCCCTCCATGATTTCCATCTGCTTTGAATAGTGGACCGGCCAGTCCGGCTCCGTAATACAGTGCATCAATACCAAGTCGATCCGGTCCGTCCGCAATTCCTCCAGAAACCGCCCAATGACCACATCCGCGTCCGGCCGTTCCGCCTCCGGAAGACCGCCCCTGCGAAACCAGATCTTCGACACAAGCACATACGAATCCCTCTCAGCCCCCTCCAGGGCCTCCGCCAGGGAACGATGCGAACCGTACAGATCCGCGGCGTCAAACCAACGAATCCCCCGCTCATAACACCCCCGGATCAGGGCGCGGCATTGTTCCGCCCCCAGCCGCGTCTGATTCGACGAACGATTCAATCCCGACATCCCGGTGCCCAGCCCCACGCGGGAAAGCTTCAGGCCCGTCCGGCCCAGCGGCACCTGTTCATACGGATCAAAAACCCCCGCCGCCGCCGGCTCCTGCCCCTCGAACTCACAGCCAAGCACAAGACCCCCGATCCCGCAGGCCGTCCCTTTCAAAAAAGCACGTCGTCCCATTCGTTTCATCAAATGCCCTTTCCGCTGCCTGTACGGTTCCATTTGCCGCCGCAAGTACCCATACGCCCCCTCCCCCTACGGTTGCGCGAATTGAAGCCGATAAACATGCACAGGACGCCAATGCCGGAAATCACTCGCCTGCAGCGTCACCTGGTACACACCGGCCTGCTCAAACTGCAAATGCCCCAGTTCAACAAAACGCGTCCCTTCCCAGCTCGCCGTCTTCAAAATCTTCCCCTGAAGCGATTGCGATGCGTAATTCAACGTCACCTCGCTGTTTCCCATCCCCGCCGAAAACTCGCCCCGCACAAGATACCGGCCCGGCCGAGGAATCCGAACCAGCCAGTGAACCCGCTCCCTCGGATTGTCCCAAAAACCGATCATCTCACGGCCGAGCTTGCTGTCCACACGAATATGATCCCCCTCAAAAACCGCCTGCCCCGGCCGCAGCGTGATAGACCCCGGCAGCATAAACGGATTGGCCTCTATCCGAAATCCCTCCAGTCGTATAACCGAGGCATACTCACTCGCCCCTTCCTCACGGGCCGCCTCCGGAATCCAGATACGCAGCTCACGCCCCCAGTCCATCGCGTATCGAAGCGACTCATCGTAACCCAGCAGCCGAATCTCGGCCCCCGGATCCGTCGCCTGAATCCGCAACGACTCCACAACCACCTCCGGCGCAGGCCGGCCCAGGCAAATCACATAAAAAACATCCCCCTTCGTCGTAAAACGCAGGTCCTGCCCCGTAAAATGTGCCGCCGGACGTTCCTTATCCCCAAAACCCCGACCCGGATCATACAGAGTCGGTCCTTCCCCGTGAATCACCCACGGCCGGGTCCCGTAGATCGCTTCCCCGCACCCCTCCAGCCATCGGCCCATCTCCAGCAGCACCCCCTGCTGATCGGCCGGGATCGTGCCGTCCGCTTTCGGACAAACATTCAGCAGCAATACCCCGTTCTTGCTGACAATATCCACCAGCTCATCGATCAGCTCCCCGGCCGATTTAAGCGCCATCGAATCCGTATAACACCACGTATTGACCGCGATCGAATCATCCGTCTGCCACAAAGTCTCAGACGTTCCTTCCATCTTCCCCCGTTCAATATCCAGCACCCCCACCCCCTCCGGAAGATCCTCATGCTTGCGGCTCAGGATCACCTCTTTGCCCCAGGCCGCCTCTCGCCCGTAATAATAAGCCGCCATCCGGCGCTTGTAGGCATCCGGAATCTTACCCAGCCCGAAATCAAACCAGATCTGGTCCGGCCGGTACCCGTCAATCACCTCCCGAATCTTTGCCAGCCACCGCTCAAGCCCCAGCTTCGGATCACGAAATTTCCCATACAGATCCCCGTATTGCGGATCGGCCGTATCCCAGCCCTCTTTCTCAGAAAAATAGCCCTGTAAATTATAAGCATGATGAAACGTGACCACCACCTTCAAACCCCGCTTGCGAATCGCCGCGATCAATTCCCCCGCCACATCCCGCCGCGGACCCATCGACCCGGCGTTCCACCGGTTGATCTCGCTGGCCCACATCGAAAATCCGTCATGGTGCTCAACTACCGGACCGGCGAATTTCGCGCCCGACCGCGCATACAAATCCGCCCACGCCTCCGCGTCAAAATGCTCCCCGCGGAACAGCGGAATAAAATCCTTATACCCAAACTCCGACAAATCCCCGTATGTCTCGACATGATGCCTGTAAGCCCGGCTCCCTTCGATATACATATTCCGCGGATACCATTCACTATCGAAGGCCGGCACACTATAAACCCCCCAGTGCGCATAAATCCCGAATTTCGCGTCCGCCAGCCACTTCGGAACCGGATGTTTCTGCAGCGGCTCCCACGCCGGCTCATCGGGCGGCTCCCCCACAGCCAAACCCGCCGCCGCAATCCACACCAGGACCCCCCATCGGCTGCCTCGAATGACCGGCATACGCCTGATCCTTTCTACATCCCCTGCCGCATCAGCAAAATTCCAACCACCAGCCCAACAACCGAAAGCAGGCAAATCCCCATGCAAATCGCCAGCATCCACAAAAAACGCCGATGCTGTTTGGCCAGCGTAAGCTTCAGATACCGATCCGTCACCACAAAAGTCCGGCTCATGTGTTCAAGCCACTCCGTCTGCCCGGCCGTCGCCTGATCCAGCTTATCCAGCGCCTCGCACGCCTGCCCCATCTTTTCATTCAGATGATTCCCGGCCTCCGCGCTCTGTCCCGCATGACGGCCGATCTCCTCAAGCGCCCGGCTCTGCCGATCCGCCTGCTCCGGAAGCGAAGACAGCGTCTCCATCATCGCCTCATCACGCCGGCTTTTTTCCTCCAGCAGAGCAAGCAGCGAGCGAACTGCCTCTTCCTGCCGCCCCGCCGCCTCCGGCATCGCCTTCAGCATCTCTGGAAGCTGCCCCATCTTCTCAAGCAGCTCATTCGTTTGTTCCGCCTGACGACCCAGGTGAGTACCAATCCCCTCCAGTTTCTCAACCACCTGATGTACCGTTTCCGTAAAACGCTCAATATGGTCTTTTTTGGTCACAATCAACGATTCCGGCTCGCCTGATTCCCTCGATTTCCGACCGCGAAGCGGAACAACCGATTGTTCCGGATTCATTTCATCCGAATTCGCCGCCCCCGCCCCTTTCCGACGCCCGATTTTGGCCCATATTTGTCGAATCATCAGCTTCTCCCAAAAGTTGCTTGCAACTATTGCCGATATAGTTTATGTTATTTGCAGTTGTTACACGTTCTTTAGTAAACTACAGTATATACAGAAAAACGCCAAAAGAAAAGCTTTCATTCGAAAGGGTCGGGAATGAAGCTCGCCTCCTGCTTTGTTAACAACCGCGTCCTTTGCGGAGTGGTCACCGATGAGGGTCTGATTGATATCCCCTCGGCCACCGAAGGACACCCCGGAAATCGGCTGCACAGTCTCAAAGAAATCTTCATCAAGGGCCCCTCCGCGATCGAGGCCGTCCGCGAGATCGCCGAAAACCAGAAACCTTCAATCGAATTCAGTGAAGTGGACTGGCTCCCCCCAATCCCGCGCCCCAACAAACTCCTGGCCCTCGCCGGAAATTACGCCGAACACATTCTCGAAACCAACCAGGACAACCCCCTGCTCGAATTAGATACAAAAAAGGTCCCCATACGGCCCTTTCTCATGCCCCAGACAGCCGTCACAGGGCACCAGAAAACAATCCAGTGGCCCCTTTACAGCCAACAGGTGGACTACGAAATCGAACTGGCCGTAATCATCGGAAAAACAGCCCGCGCCCTCTCACCCGAACGAGCCCAAAAAGCCATCGCCGGATACACCATCGCCAATGACATCTCCGCACGCTCCGTCACCTTCACCCGGCGAGAAAAAGAAGACACCCGAAAAGACTTTTACGAATGGCTCATGGGAAAATGGTCCGACGACTTCCTGCCCCTCGGCCCCTGGATGGTCACCGCCGACGAAATCCCCGATCCCCAGAACCTCAAGATGACCCTCACCGTCAACGGACAGGTCCGCCAGCAATCCTCAACCTCGCAAATGCTCTATTCCGTCTTCGAGATCGTCTCCTTCCTCAGCCACCTGATGACCCTCGAACCCGGCGATGTCATTGCCACCGGAACCCCGCCCGGCGTCGGCGCGGCCACCGGAAACTACCTCCAACCCGGCGACCGCATCGACTGCACCATCGAAGGCATCGGCACCCTCAGCAGCCGAATGGGATCCAAACCGGAACATTTCTACACCGGCGTCAACGCCTGATCGCCCTCAAAAGCGCTCCGCCAGTTCCCGCGCCCGGCCGATGGCCCGCGAAACGGTCTCCTGCGCCTTCTCAGGCCCCTCCGCAAGCGTCGGCTCCACCGCGACCGACTCAATCCGCTCAAAGCCCATAAAACGCAAAATCTGCTCCAAATACGGCTTCTGCGCATCCAAAGCCGCCGCTTGGCCCTCCGAATACGATCCGCCTCGCGCAAAAAAAGCCGCCGCTCGGCCGGGCACAAGCCCCTCATACCCCGACTCGCCGACCCGAAACGTATACCCCGGCTGAACCAGAATATCCAGATACTGCTTCAGCCGCCACGGAATCCCGAAATTCCACATCGGCACCGCGAAAACATGCGTCCCGGCGCTCTTAAAATGCTCAATCACCTGCTCCACCTCTCCCCAGATCCGCCGCTGCTCGGCCGTGTGCTCCTTCCCGTGCAAAATCACATACTTGGCCTCCACCGCCGGACCGTCAAAAACCGGTAAATCCGCGTCAAACAGGTTAAAAACCTCAATTTCCGCCTCAGGATGACGCTTCCCATACGCCGAAACAAACGCGTCGGCCGCCTGACTCGATTTCGATCGCTCCTTACGGGGCGACGCCTGAATGTACAAAAGCTTACTCATTTCTGTCTCCTTACATCGTTTCCTGCCTATACGCCCCCCAATCCCCTACAGTTCAGTAGGTTCCCCCCAAAAAACTCCGCTCCTTATTCAAGGAGGCCTGCCCCAAGCCCGGACTGGTCACCGTAAGCTCCCCTCCTTATTTAAGGAGGGGTGGCCGAAGGCCGGGGTGGTTGCTAAACTCCCGGTGCCAGCCAATAGGCATCCCTCTGCAAACAAGCCCGGACTGGTCACCGTAAGCTCCCCTCCTTATTTAAGGAGGGGTGGCCGAAGGCCGGGGTGGTTGTTTTTCAAGCCATCCAAAATGATCTCTGATATATCTGAGAACACCCTGGGGATTCTCAAAAACATGCCTGTTCTCAATACGCAGAACCAGAATATTAAACTGAGCCAGAAACAAATCCCGCTTTCTGTCAGATTCCCTTGCAGACAAAGAACAGTGCCTGTCTCCATCCAATTCTATGGCCAGTCGTTCCGCCGGACAGTAAAAATCCAGTACATAACGATTCACACTCTGTTGTCGTCTGAATTTACGCCCTTCTAAATTCTTGTGTTTGATATAACTCCAGAGTCTCGCTTCTGCAGGTGTCATCCGGCTTCTAAGTTCTCGACGAATCGTTTTCATTTCAGGAAGGTTATGCATAAACTACCCTTCTGCTTAATCTTCAAAGCTCCTCTTCTTATTCAAGGAGGTCTGCCCCAAGCCCGAATTGGATACCATAAACTCCCCTCCTTATTTAAGGAGGGGTGGCCGAAGGCCGGGGTGGTTGCTAAACTCCCCGTACCTCCCAATACATGAACCCGCCTACCCAACTCACACTTTCCCGATATCCTCATTCCACAACTCCGGCCGCCGTTCAATAAACTCCTCCATCAACCCCCGGCACTCCGCGTTATCGGCAATCACCAGTTCCACCCCCCGCTGGCGCAAATACGCCTCCGGCCCCTGAAACGTCCGATTCTCCCCGATAATCACCTTCCCGATCCCGTACAGCAGCACCGCCCCGCTGCACATATCGCACGGTGACAGCGTCGAAACCAGCGTAGCGCGCCGATACGCGGCCGCCGGCAAACGCCCCGCATTCTCCAGGCAATCCATCTCCGCGTGCAGAATCGCGCTGCCCTTCTGAACACGACGGTTATGCCCGCGGCCGACAATACGCCCGTCAAGCACAAGCACAGACCCAATCGGAATCCCACCCTCTGAAAAACCCAACCGGGCCTCCTCAATCGCCGCCTCTAAAAACATATCCATATCCGCTCCAACTTTAAGTGAGAATCAGTACTGTCCCGTTAAAAGTCATTTATTTATATGAGTTTATTGTAATAGGTAATAGAAAAGTTGTGTAAATTGCTTCAAATGGCCTTCTCTTGGCCTTTAAGCTAAAAAGTAAAATGATAAACAGATAAAATAAATGGTAGTTTATTGCCTGAAAATGAAGAATTATCTCAGAAAGGAACAATTTCAAGTTGAAGTCGATACAAGTTGCCATTTGCCTTAAGTCTTTAATTTTAAAAATGTTATCGTTAAGCCGTTAAAAGTTAACGGGACAGTAGTGATCTCAAATCTCAGATTCCAAATCCCCCCAAATCCCCCAACATCTCCGGCCCGTCCAAATGGCCCGATTCTTTTTATCCTTCATCACTCGTATCCCCCAACGCCTCCAACTCAAAAAGCCCCGTCCCCAGCCGGCTCTTTGCCCCCAGATACCCCTGCAAAGACCCCTGTATCCCCGCCACATTCATCAGCACTGTCTCAATCTGCTTTTCCCGGCTCTTCCAAATCTTCTCCATCGCCCGCCGTTCCCGGTCCAAATCCCCCTTCATCCCCTCAAACGCCTCCGCAATCGCCCGAATCTGCATCATAAACTCCGGCCCCGTCACATACCGGTAAATCACATCCTTAACCGTATCCTGATTCGCCGACACCATCTTCTCCCGCGCTGCCCCGATCAGCCCAATACGAAGCGCCGTCGCCAGCCCCAAAACGGAGGCGAAATCACTGACCCACACGCCGTCCAGAAGACCGAAATTCTTGACCTCCCTCGGCAGAGCCGTCGCGGCAAGTACGGCCAGTTCCGCTCCGGCCTCCTGCTGATCGCCTTTCAGCTTGCCGATCCATGAATTCGAGTAGGTCTTGGTATATTTGGCCTCCCAGACAATCTTCCCGCATTCCTTGCCGTTTGGATTAATCACAACCTGCAAAATATCCGCCCCTCGCTGCCCCTTTTTGACCTCTTCAAAGCGGTCATACGGAAACGCCTGCATCAGCATATCCTGCAAAGCCCCTTCCAGCGCCTCTCCCTGTGCCTCCTGTGAACCGACCTCGATCCTCCGCTTAAGTTCATTAACCTGCTTTTTCATTGCCTCAAGTTGATCGTCTTTTTGCTTCATCTTCAGCAGTTGTTCATCAGCGGCCTTTTGAGCGGCTTCCTCAGCGATCTTTTTTCGTTCCGCATCCAGTTTGCGCTGATTCTCAAGCTCAAGTTCCTGCTGTTTCTGTTCAATATCCCGCTGCTTTCTACGTAGTTCAATCTCCTGCCTTTGCATCTCAGAAAGTTTCTGACTCTTTTCCTGTAATTCCACCTGCAGTGCTTTAGTCTCCTCGGCCTGCTCAGAAAGAATCTTCTTCCGTTCCGCCTCGGCAATTTTCACTCGTTCAGCTTTAACCTGTTCAGCAACCTGTTCATCTATTGCCTGTTGTTTTTCAATAAGTACTTTTTCCTTCTGTTTTAACGCTTCAACCCTTGCAGTTATTTCCTGTTCTTTCTGTGCTGCCTCGGCCTTGTATTTTCCCCGTATTGATTGTTCAATCTGATCGGTTAATACTTCTGTTAACTCAATTTCTATGCCACAATTAGGACATTTAATGATTTGATTCTTCATTCAATCACCCGTTAATCTATATTGTATTTTTGCTCTCTTTTCTTAAAGGCTTCTGTGCCTCCATCAAGTATCCATATATATTTCTCTCTGTTTGCACTGTTTTCGATTGTGGAGGGCGTTATTTCCGTTTTCTTGCCTTTTACCTCTAATATATTTATTAACTCAGCATCACCACCAATAACAATATTGGCATCTCTGGTAATTAAAATTATTTGCCTATTATGTTTTTGCCTTTTTATTAGCGGCACTAGGTTTTCTGTAATAAATTTCCCATCTAAATGATCATCAGGTTGGTCTATTAAAATAGGATTCGTTCCCGCTGCAATGATAATTGATATCACAATAGAACATCTCTCTCCAAAAGAAGTGTTTTTTAATATTTTTCCGTCGAGCTTTGTCTGTGCGCGTATATTTCCAATATCATAAAAGTTTTTTATCATAATCAGATATAATTTTTCAAGAAATGTCGGATCGTTCACTAATTCTTTTAACAAACTTGAGTGTTTATGTGCAATGTTAGATTTTTCAACCTTTTCTTTAATTTTATCCTTTTCGTTAAGATATTCTTGTATAACAGTATCATCCTCAAATAATATCCTTTTGATATAATCCGCTCTGGCACTCTCATCATTTAACGCCTCCTTAACTAATTCAATGGAGTTACAGATTAATGTATCATTATCAATTTCTATATTAAAAGTGATTGTTTTTCTTTCTTCTTGTAATTGCAAAGAAGATAATTTTCCTTGTAATATTATCGACACCTCATCATATCTTTTTTTATATCCTTTGTATTTCTCTTTGTA
>JAHDQI010000205.1 GCA_018433925.1 Phycisphaerae bacterium
AAAATTCCCTACCCGGTCAGCGTGCATTTTGGAAAGCCGCTGCCGGCAGAGACCTCGGCCGATGAGATCCGCGGGGCGATCGAGGAGCTGTCTGTCGATTATTTTGACGCGAAAAAACCCGCCCGCCCGGGCCTGGGCCAGACGTTTGTCCGCGCGGCCCGCCGGCATTGGGGCACGGACTTTATGAGCGATACGACCGGCAAGCGGCTGACCTGGGGCCGCGCGCTGATCGGGGCCGTCGCCCTCGGCGACAAGATCAAGGCCCGCACCGAGGGGCAGGGGAACCTGGGGATTTTTCTGCCTCCGTCGGTCGGCGGGGCGCTGGCGAACCTGGCAACGGCCCTGCTGGGCAAGACGGCCGTCAACCTGTCGTACACGGCCTCCGAATCCGACCGCCGGTATATGATCGAACAGGCCGAGATCCAAACGATTCTGACCAGCCGCGGTTTTCTCGAAAAACTCGACCTGCCGGCCGAGGCCGTGCCGGGAGCGGTCTTTCTCGAAGACATCCTGGCCTCGCTGACGGCCGCCGACAAGCGGACGGCCTGGCTGAAGGCCCGGTTTCTGCCGCGGGGTCGGCTGGCCCATGCCCGCGATTTTCAGGCCGACCAGACGGCCGCGATTTTGTTTTCCTCCGGCAGTTCAGGGCGGCCGAAGGGGATTTTGCTGAGCCATCACAATATTCTGTCCAACCTCGAGGCCGCCCTGATGATCTTCCGCGTGCAGCGCGGCGACAAGCTCTGCGGAATCCTGCCCTTCTTCCATTCCTTCGGCCTGACCTGTACGCTCTGGCTGCCGATCCTGGCGGGGGTGCCGGTCTGTTTTGTGCCCAATCCGCTGGACGGAAAGCTCGTCGGGCGGACCGTTCGGGACGAGAAGGCCACGCTGCTGTTTGCGACGCCGACGTTTCTTCTTAATTACCTGCGCCGCTGCGAGGCGGAAGACTTTAAGACCCTGCGGTTTATCATTGCCGGGGCCGAAAAGCTCAAGGTTAAGATGATCGACGCGTTTGAGAAAAAATTCGGCATTCGTCCCCGCGAGGGCTACGGCGCGACGGAATGTTCGCCGCTGATTTCGTTTAACGTCATTGATGCCGAGGTCGCCGGGGTTCGGCAGGTCGGCACCAAGGAAGGCACCGCCGGGCATCCGCTGCCGGGGCTGGCGGTGCGGATTGTCGATCCCGAAACCGGCGAGCCGCTGCCGGTCGGCCAACCCGGCCTGCTGTGGGTCAAGGGGCCCAACGTGATGAAGGGCTATCTGAATCTGCCGGACAAGACGGCGCAGGCGCTTCGCGACGGCTGGTACAACACGGGCGATATTGTCACGCTGGACCGGGACGGTTTTCTTACGATCACCGACCGGCTCAGCCGCTTCAGCAAGATCGGCGGGGAGATGGTGCCGCATTTGACGCTCGAGGAAACCTGTATGCAGCTTCTGGGCCTCCGCGAGCCGGCGGTGGCCGTCACCAGTCTGCCCGATGAGAAAAAAGGCGAGCAGCTCATTTTGATCGTCGCCAAAGACAAGGTCGATCCGGACCGGCTTTATGAAAAACTGGCCGACAGCGATCTGCCCAAACTGTACGTCCCGAAACGCGAAAATATTCTGCCGGTGGATGAGATTCCCGTTCTCGGTTCCGGCAAGCTGGATCTGTTTGCGCTGCGGACGATGGCCGAGTCGATTAAAAAAGCGAGGGAACAGTCCTCCTGAGGATTGTGTTTGTGTTCGTGCACGCGAAAAAAGGAGTCTTTGACGGCTTGTTATGAACAGGTATTTTTTTCTATTGTGGATGGTCGCTTTCTCGGCCGGCTGCCGGGCGGAGTTTGACGCCCGCAGGGAGCTCATCGGCTGGATGGAGAAGGCGGGCCTGCAGCGGTGGCTGGAGGCGCCGGTGGAGATTACCCAGACGCAGCCGGGGGTGCTGTCGATGCGCGACCAGGGTCTCTTCGCGATTCAGCATGCGCTGCTTGCCCCGGAGCCGGCGGCCGATCCCAACATCGTCCTGTGCGGCCCCATCGCGATTCCGCAGACGGTCTGCCGAGTCGCGGTCGTCACGCACGGCTGGCTGGACAAGGGGCAGGACCGCTGGCCGCTGGAGATGGCCTGCGCCATTGCCGGGCGGACGGACCCCAACCAGTGGGTGTGCGTTTCGTGGGACTGGCGCGGCGGCTCGGCCGTGGTCAGTTCCGTACAGGCCGCCGAGTACGCCCGCGACATCGCCGGGCCCCGCCTGGCCAAAGCCCTCATCCGGCTGAACCTTCGGCCGCGGCACATTCACCTGATCGGGCACTCGGCCGGGGTCTGGACGATTCAGACGGCCGCAAGCCGGCTGGCTCAGCAGTATCCCGACGCCGACTTTCACCTGACGTTTTTGGATGCCTATGTTCCCTCGAAATGGATTCCCGATGAATTGGGGCCGGTGTTTCCGGGCGGGGCGGCCGGCCGGCGCTGCTGGGCTGAGCAGTATTACACCCGCGATTTTACCGGCTCGGTGACCGAGCACGATCTGGCCGGGGCGCACAACGTGGACATCACGGCGCTCGATCCGTGGATTGCCGAACACGAATTCCCCTACCGCTGGTATATGGCGACGATCACCGGGCGATACACCCGCTGGGATGAGCGAAAAGAAGAGGTTGTCACCGAAGCCGAGGGCGTGCGCTACGGCTTCGACCGAAGCCGCATGGCCGGAGAAGCCAACTGGACCCGATCCCTCGACCTGCCCCTGGCCAATCAGGCCGTCAAAATCCCCACCCCATCGGATTGAAGGGGCGGGCATTCAACTTATTTTTTATTTTAAAGAGCGGTCAAGCCAAATGGGCCACTTTGGGGGTGATTTTGCGTGGAAAAAGGGGCTGAATATGCATTTTTGGGCGAAAAACTGGGATTTGGGGTGTTTTTGATTGGCCCAAGTGAGTCCGAACGTGGCCCAAACGAGCCAGAATGTGGCCCAAGTGAGCCGGAACGTGGCCCATTTGAATCACTTTGCGGTCCCATGTGGCCCGAAGGCGGCCCGAAAGAAAAGTGAAACCGCAGATTTCGCAGCGTTTTTGTATAAAAAGATTGCTTATAGAATTGAGTTTGAACTCCTTCATTTATCCGCCTCCATCGCTGCCGGCCTGCATCAATAGTCAGTATTCAATTGTCGCCGGGTATTATCTCACATATCTATATAAAATCAAGTATTATTTCAGATTATTTTAAACATTTTGTAAACGGTTGTCTAACAGTAAAATATGGGGGAAGAATTCTGCCTCCGGCGGCTGAGAATGGGAGAACGGGAGACAGCAGAGCCGCAAAATATGGGATTTTATTAATTCTTTATTAGGGAGAAAAATTGCAAATAATGTCTTGTCGGGAGTAAAATTGGGGGTATAATATGGGCGGTTTGGCTACTTTGTGAATTTGCAGCGAAAGCAAGAAGGTGACAAGGAGATAATTATTGCCACCAGTTTATTTTATTCACAATTCTTAATTTTGAGTTTCGAATTGTTTTAAATAACAAAATTTAATTTTTTAAAAAGAAAGGATGATTCATGGATATTAAAGGAATTTATAAGATTAGCATTGAGATGAGCGCTCGTAAACAGGTTGATGGACTGCTTGGGATTGCAAAAGATTGATGAAATAGACAGGGGTAGAGGATGCCCCTGATCCCAGTGATAAAGAGGAACATATCCAACGAGTTATTCATATGTTCAAAGAGAAACAGGAACTTTTAGATTCGGTACTTTTAACGATTGATGAAGATACAATTACACTCCGCACAATTGATGGGAAAATGGTATATTCCATCAAAGAGAAAAACGATATTACTGATGAGCAGATCACATTAAAACTTGTCAGCGATGATCTCGGACAGGTCACATGGAAAGGTACTTTGGCGGGCAATTATTTTCTTTTTGAAAGTGAAGATGAACTCTCTGAATATGTTTTTGAAAAACAATAGAAATATGTATTTTGGGAAATATGGGAATTGGTAATCAATAATAAGTGAAAAGCAAAAATGACAAAGACATTTTCTGATTTTGATAAATTTGGTTTAGAGCCATTTGCAGATCAGCTTACGAAATATCTTCAAGTTGAATTTCAGTTTGTGGATGAAAGCTTTGTTCTGAGTCTAAATAGCGAATTTGGAAGTGGGAAAAGTACTTTTTTTGAAATGTGGGCCAATAAACTAAAGTCAACTCAAGATACTTTCAAGGTCGTATACATAAATGCCTGGAAGTCTGATTTCCAAGGAGATGCATTGTTGGCAATCGTATCATGCTTATTAGATAATCTGAATCCCGGCAAAGAAATGGAACCAATTAAAGAAACTGCAGGAAAACTTTGTAAATTCGCTTTGTCTATTGGAAATGATGTTGTTCAAAAATTTACTGGAGTAGATATTATAAAGGCAGGAGAATATGCTGGACCTGATGGCGGCGACCCCAAGACGGAATTAGGACATGCCTGTTTTCAACTTTATCATGAAAGGCAAAAGCTATTCGATAAACTAAAAGTTATGCTTAGTGATCTTGTTCGCAAATCTGAACTTCCGATACTAATAATAATTGACGAATTAGACAGATGTAAACCTAACTATGCTATCGAGTTTTTGGAAACAATTAAACACGTATTCGATATCAAAAGAATCGTTTTTGTGATTGGTGTTGACAAAAACCAGTTGGCTTCATCGGCCAAAGCATTGTTTGGCCAAGAACTTATTTTTGATGAATATTACCGTAAATTTTCTTATAGGGACATCAGTCTGCCGGTAAAATCACAGCCGATGATTAAACACTTTTGTCAACAGCTTGTAAATGAATACCTTAGTGATGCAGCCTTTAAAAAGAAGAACAGATTTTCGTATGCTCAACATAATATATCTCGTGAAGATAATATTGTTGAACTATGTATTACGTTTTCTATAAATGCACGCCAGATGCATGAGTTTTTTAGAATTGTAGCTCACGTTTTTTCAATTACAAAAAAGTCAGACACTATTTTGTTGTGGGGGTGGCAAATTGGGGTGTTTTTTATGACCGCAATTTCAATTAAAAATCGGCGGATATACGACCAAATAGGGAGAGACGAGATTTCATTATCAGAATTCACCGCTTTTTTAAAAAAACATCCTTTATTTAGTGATAAAGAACATGGATTATGGTGGGCAGCATTACTTTATTTAGGGCACTTTCGGGATCAGCCATTGGATTTATTAGAAAAAGAATTTCAAACACTTGGTATTTGGAATCCTGATTCAAAAAATGAAACAACCTTTCAAGACCAATTAAATGAACTTAGCGTGGCCTACGGTCGAATTAGAAGCAACAAATCAATCTTTTCTGAGATATATCAAATCATCGAAAGTTTGAGAACATTTGAACGGTGATAATAAAGGATTAATAGAAAAGAATGAATAATACGGATAAGATGTTTCATGTTGAATGTTTGTGTGGAGTGCTTTGGTGCTAAAGGGCGACAGGAATGGGCTGTTGGCGGGGATTGCCGCGGGGGTCGGTGGGGCCATCCTGTGGGGAGTGCTTTACTATTGTTTTACGAGTTTCTATCTTGTCTGGCTGGCGTGGGGGATTGGTGCGGGCGTTGGAGCGGCCGTCGCATGGGGTAGTAACGGTGGCCCGGATATGGGCAAGATTGCTGTAGTGATTTCAGTTTTGTCAATTTTAGCCGGTTGGTTTTTGCCGGCCGAAGTATCTATTATTAAAAACATCACAAAAGCTAAGCAGGGTTTGGCAGAGGGCATGGATGATGAATATATGATCGGCTGTTTGGCCGATGAGATTCTGGATGATTCTGAAGGGCAGGGTCATTCTGTTACCTATACCTTTGATGGAGAGAATCCACTCGATGTACAAATGGATTATTCAGAGGAACTCTGGCAACAGGCAACCGCCAAATGGGATTCCATGACGGCAGCGGAAAAAGAGGCCTATCGGGCTGATACCCGTCAACGAATGGAGAAAACTATCGTCGGATTCTTTTCTTCTTTGCGAAAGTATAATGTTCGCAGAAGTTTTGACGGTGACAATCTTATTTTCATTGTTTTGGGTGTTGTAACTGCGTATAAACTCGCATCCAGAACAGTGTGAAGCACAGACTCGGACTTGTCGGACGCGTCCGACAGGTCGGACGGCTGGGACAGGCGGATTTTGGATGGAGAATTACGAATGGAGCGAAACGTTTTTCTCCATCGCCCTTCTGAATCAGCTCAGGAATCCGTTGGAGGCGTCTGGGCGGCCGTCGTCGCTGTCATAGATGGATTCGTCTCCGCTGTCTTCTTCTCGAACCTGAATTCGTTCAATCAATTCGGCTTTTCGTGTATGGCTGTCTACGGTCACGAGGATGGCGCTGATTCGCACATCGCCGGCGGCCAGTTCAAAGGGGCAGGGCATCTGCGTTCGAAAGGCCCGGATCACACATTCGCTCTTGCGTCCGAGCACCGAATCGTGTGCGCCGGTCATTCCGAGGTCGGTGATGTAAGCGGTGCCCCGCGGCAGGATGCGTTCGTCGGCGGTGGTGATATGCGTGTGCGTGCCGAATACGCAACTGACCTTGCCGTCGAGGTAATAGCCCATCGCGACCTTCTCGCTGGTGGCCTCGGCGTGCATCTCCACAAAAATCACATCGGCCTGCTGCTGCAAGCGCGGCAGAATCGAGTCGATCTTGGCATAGGGGCAGTCCGAGGGCTTCATATAAATCCGGCCGATCAGCGTGACCACGGCTACGGAGACGCCTTTGGAGGTCTGGTAGAGGGCAAAATCCCTGCCGGCGGCGGCCGGGGAGAGATTGGCCGGCCGCACGATGTTGCTCTCGGTTTCGAGGATGGGGATGATTTCCTTTTTTCGGTAGCAGTGATCGCCCAGCGTAATCAGGTCAATGCCGTAGCGGCTCAGTTTGTCGTAGATCTGGGGCGTCAGGCCGGACCCGCCGGCCACGTTTTCGGCATTGGCGATGACGGCGTCCACCCCGTGCTGCCGCACCAGGCCGGAAAGCTGGGCGGACAGAATCCGCCGCCCCGGCCGGCCCACGATATCTCCGATACAAAGCACTTTGATTTTCACAATCGTCCCGCTGTCTTTCCTGTCTGTTCACACCGGCTTACCGGGCGTACTCAATGCAGCGTACTTCCCGCAGCAGCGTGACCTTGATTTCGCCGGGATAGGTCATTTCGTCTTCGATTTTTTTGGCGATATCCCGGGCGGTTTTGACGGCCGCCTCATCATTGATATGGTCGGCGTTGACAATCACCCGCACTTCGCGGCCGGCCTGGATGGCATAGCATCCTTCCACGCCGTCGAAACTCTTGGCGATTTCCTCGAGTTTCTCCAGCCGCTTGATGTAGCGTTCGAGGGTCTCTCGGCGGGCCCCCGGTCGCGAGGCGCTGATGGCATCCGAAGCCGCGATCAGCGGCGTATAGGGGTTGTCGGCCGGGATGTCGCCGTGATGGGCCTCGACGGCGTTGAGTATAATGGACGATTCCTTAAACCGCCGGAGGTAATTGGCCCCGATGGCCGGGTGGCCGCCCTCGATCTCGCGGTCCATGGCCTTGCCGATATCATGCAGGAGCCCGGCGCGTTTGGCGATCGCCCCGTCCAGCCCCAGCTCGTCGGCCATGACCTGCGCCAGAAACGCCACTTCGACGCTGTGACGCAGGACGTTTTGCCCATAGCTGGTCCGGTAGTGCAGGGCGCCGAGCATCCCGATGATCTTGTTGTTGAGGCCGCGCACGTCCACTTCCTCGGCCGCCTCCTTTCCGATCTGGATGACACGCTGATGGACATCTTTTTTGGTTACGTTCACGATTTCCTCGATCCGCGTCGGGTGAATGCGGCCGTCCTGGATCAGCCGATCCATGCTCAGCCGTGCCACTTCGCGCCGGATGGGGTTAAACCCGCTGACGACGATCACCCCCGGCGTATCGTCCACGATTACATCCACGCCGGTGGCCTTCTCGAAGGCCCGGATGTTTCGCCCTTCCCGGCCGATGATCCGGCCTTTCATCTCGTCACTGGGGATGTCCACCATTGAGACGCTGACCTCGCAGGTCTGCTCGGCGGCGTACCGCTGAATCGCCAGGTTGATGATCTCCTTGGATTTTTCCTCGGCCTGCTCCTCGGCCTGGGCCACCTTTCGCTGGATCAGGTCGCTCATTTCACGCTCGCACTCATCCTCCAGCCGCTCTAAAAGCAGATTTTTGGCATCTTCCGTGCTCATGCCCGTTATCTTGAGCAACTGGTTTTTCTGCTGGGAAATGAGCGTTGACAATTCCCGGCTTTTTCCATCCACGCTATCGTTTTTTCGCTGAAGATCCCGTTCGAGATTTTTGATCTGCCGATCTCGCTGGTTGACCTGCTCCTCACGCCGTTCGAGGGTGTCTTTGAGTTTTTCGAGCTGGAGTTCCTGTTTCTGAAGCTGGGTTTCCTTGGAGGCCACCTCGTTGGCAAACTCCTCCTTTTTACGGATGATTTCGCCGGCGGCGTCGAGCCGGGCTTCTTTGATGATTGTTTCGGCTTCGCGTTTGGCTGTCTCCACGCGACTTTGTATGTCTTTATCGGCTTCTTTTTGGCGAATGCGTGCGATCAACAGGCCGATGAGGACCGCGACGATGCTGCCTGCAAGTCCGCCGAGCAGTAGGCCGGTCAGCCAGGCCGCCGGCGATGAGATTTGTGCTGCCAGTTCCATAGTTTATGCCTTTCCAGATTTCCGGTTGGTAATGCGGCGCATAAGGCCCCATGGCCAAATCGGTGCGGAAAAACCTCAGGAAAGGCACAAATCAAACAGAATCAGTGGCTTACCGGCCGCCGTCAAACGGCGTTTATACGCATATCCCCCCTGTGCAGAGAATCACTGCGGGTTTGAACATGTCGCTATAGCCGATAGTTTGTTTTCTCATCCGCGGCCCGGCTCCCATCCTGTGCCGTGGTTCATCGTAACGTCTTTATCCACAAATTCCTAATTCGTCCCATTCACCGACTCACCTGGAATCTGGACTTGGCGGGTTTACTTCCGTCCGCCTTTCGCCCTATCCGCATGACGTCGATGTTCATGAAGCTCTACCACCAGCTTAATCAAGCTGCCGATTTCGACGGCTCGGGCACGCCCTTCGGCCGCCCGCCGCCTCTTATGCGCTTCACCCATACTCTGGGTCTGTCTTGTATCGTATGCTATTTGTTCTTTTCGGTCAAGACAAAACTGACTCTTTAACAAGACCTTTTTGAAAACCTATTTCGGGGGCTTTATGTCTTGTACTGGTCGGCCGGGCCGTTGTTCTTGACTTTTGCGGATCGTCAAGTGCCCCGGCGGATTCAGGAAATGCCGTATCGTAAATTATTATCGGACGCCTCGAAGAAAAAAGTCCGGTTATTCGTGGAAATACAGGTTTTTTTTGTATCCGCATTAAATCCGCAATTATTTGGTCCGATGTTATGTCGTCCGGAAACCACGCGAAATATCCGGATTTTAAAGAATGAGCGAAGACGGCCGGTGCGGCTGAAAGTCAGGATTGCCTATATGGATAAGAAAAAAGATGTGCTGACGACCGGAGAGGTGGCCAAAATCTGCAATGTCGCCCCCCGGACAGTGACCAAATGGTTCGACTCCGGCCAGCTTCGCGGCTACCGCATCCCCGGCTCGCGGGACCGCAGGATTCCTACCGGCGAGCTCATTCGATTCATGAAAGCCCACAACATGCCCACCGATGCGATCGAAAAAGGGCAGATGCGTGTGCTGATTATTGATGCCGATGCCGAGACCAGCCGTCAGTTTGCCGAGACCCTCCAGACCAAGGGCAGTTTTGAGGTATGCTGCGCTAACAACAGCTTTGACGCGGGTTTGCTGGCCGAGAAATTCAGGCCCCAGATTATTCTGATTAACCTGATGAACGGCCAGATCAACGCCCAGCAGTTATGCACGCACGTTCGCGGCCAGCAGGAGCTGCAGGATACCAAGGTCATCGCCGTGGCCGCCGGACTGAACGGAAATGAGTCGGCCGCACTGAAGAAACGCGGCTTCGACGCCGTCCTGACCGATGCGAACAACGCCGACCAGGCCGTCAAACTCATTCAGGAATGCCACGCCGTTTTCTCCTGAAAACAACGCGGCCGAAAACCCGGCCGGTGCCCCGCATTTGTTCGGCTGATTCCCTGTAAAATCGCATTGATCCGGCCAGTCTCTGTCTGCAAATTCTTATCTATTCCACTTTTTAAAGGTTTTCCGTCTGTCTGTCTGCCGGTATAGTATTCGGCGGAAAGGAAACATGAATGCGACAGCGGAAGTCCAAACGGATTTTTATCAGCGCCCTCGAGCCCAGCGGCGAGGCGCACTGTGCCAACCTGATCGGCTCGGCCGGTCAATTATACGACGGCCCGTCGGCGGACTGGCCCGGCGCTGATCACAAACACGTTGACCCGGCCCCGGCGCGCGGCGGCCTGGAGTGGGTCGGCCTGGGCGGCCCTCACATGGCCGAGGCCGGATGCGAACTGCTCGAAAACACCGTCGGCCGGGCGGCCATGATCTATAACGTCTTCGGCCAGCTTGGCTATTATCGAGACCTGCTGGCCCGCGTCCGCGGTTTTCTCCGGGCCAATCCCGTTGACCTGGTCATCGTCTGCGATTCCCCCGCGTTCAATTTTCATGTTGCCAAAGCCGCCAAACGCCTGGGCATTCCCGTCCTGTTTTACGTGGCTCCGCAATTGTGGGCCTGGGCGCCGTGGCGCATTTACAAGCTCCGCCGCTGCTGCGACCGGCTGGCGTGCATTCTGCCCTTTGAGAAGGACTGGTTCAGCCGGCGGGGCGTGCGGACGGATTTTGTGGGCAACCCGCTCTTTGACGAGATCCCCTTCGATCCCGATCAATGCTATAAGGCCTATGCCGACTACCGGCCGAGCGCCCCGAAGATGGCCCTGCTGCCCGGCTCGCGCAATGCGGAGATCGAGACCCTCTGGCCGGCCATGCAGAAGACAGTTGCGCGCCTTGCTGAAATCCATCCGGGACTCGAACTGTTTGCTGCCGCGACCGATGAAGACAAGCTCCAGCGGCTCAAGGCCGGGCAAATCGAATCCCTCCACATCCGCTATCAGGTCGGGGACGTATTCGATCTGGCCCGCCGGGTCGATCTGGCGCTGGTGGCCTCCGGGTCGGCCACGCTTCAGGTGGCCGCCGCGGGCTGCCCGATGGTCGTGATGTACCAGTCCAGTCCGCTGCTGTGGCACCTCGTCGGGCGCTGGCTGATCCGCACGCGGTTTTTGTGCCTTGTGAATATCCTGGCCCGCAAGCCGCTTGTTCCGGAGTTCATGCCCTACCTGCCGCGGATCGAGACACTGTCGGCCCGATGCAGCGCGCTGCTGGATAACAAGCTGTCCCTCCTTCAGACCAGTACCGCACTGGTGGAGCTGACTCGGCCCTTTGCCCGGCAAAAGGCCTGTCAGGGGACGGCCCGAATCGTCCTCGAAATGCTCGGTCTGCGGGAGCCATGAGGGTTTCCATAATCCGGTCGGGCCGCCGCCCAGGCACTCCAAGAAGATCTTTTAAAATAAGTTAATGAAATACGGAGCCGCGGGCGATAGAGTCCATTTTGAGCACTGGATCGGATTGGGAAAAACGGCGAAACCAAACAGGTTACACGGAGGTAACTGATGAAAGCCGACCGGCAGGACTATATCGAGAGAGTCTGGAGACGATTTGCACAACGGCGTGATCGTCGCCTGCGCAACCTTCTTCTCAAACACTACTTACAGCATGTCAAGTATACGGCCGAACGTCTGCACGCCCGTCTGCCGGCCTCCGTCGAGCTCGAGGACCTCATCAACACCGGGGCCCTGGGCCTGCTCAAGGCGATCTGCCGTTTTCAGCCGGGCAGGGGGGTCAAGTTTGAGACGTACTGCTCCCGCCGGATCGAAGGGGCCATGCTTGATGCCCTGCGCAAGACGGACTGGATTCCTCGCCTGGTCCGCCAGAAGGCCCGGAAACTGGAGCAGGCCGCCGGTCGGCTGGAGGCCCTCCTCGGACGACGGCCCACGGAAGAGGAACTGGCCGATGAACTGGGCCTGGATAAAGATGCGTTTTATCAATTTCTCAAGGAGGCCAACGCCGCGACCCTGATTTCACTGAGCCGGGAGTTTGCCGGCAGCGACGGCGAAAACGATTTTAAGGAAATCGACGGCATTGCCGACCGCAAAAGCCCCAGCCCCGTGATCGAGGCCCAGAAACGTGATCTGAAGGCGTTCATGGGCCAGGGCCTTTCAAGGCAGGAACAGTTGATTTTGACCCTGTACCATCAGGAAGAAATGACGATGAAAGAGATCGGGCTTGCGCTGGGTATCTCGGAATCACGTGTTTCGCAGATCCATACCTCCATCATCGCGCGGCTGAAAGATCGGCTGCGCCGGCAAAGCTGCCTTGATCACCTGATCCCTGAACGAAAGGGGTAATCAGTAGCCGGGCAGGAGAATTTCCCGCAGTTGGCTGGGGTGAAGATCATGCAGATCAGCAATCTGCCGCATGGTCATTTCGGGCTCTGCCGTGATGCCCTCGACATGCAGCCTTTGTACGGCCTGTGCCGGGTCCAGGCCGTTCTGCTCGCAAACCTGCCGGAGAGTCAACTGACCAAGTCCGCGGCCCTGTCCCCCTTGCCCGCCGCGGCTGCCGGTATTGTCCGGAACAGACAAGGCCGCCTCGGCCGGCTGATCCCATCGCTGCTGAATCCTGTCCCGCAGATCAAACAAACGGGAAAAGGGTTTCCATTGGTACAGGGTTCCCGCAAATATGAGGACGCAGACGGCCAGGGCGATAAGCCATTCGAAACGAATGCGATACATCCGGGAGCCGAAGATCTTCAGGTAATTGATGATCGGCCTGAAATTCAGGACTATATGAAACAGGCAGGCGACAGTAAACAGCAGGCAGAGCCATGTGTGCAGGTCGCCCCATTGATCTCTATCAATTCCCCAGAAGGTCCAGCCGATTCGGTTGGCGATTCGGCCGGAGGGTGCGAGGAAGAGGGCGATGCCGCTGAGAACCGACAGGAGAAATGAAAAGGCCGTCAAGAGGGATATAAATGCCCGAAACTGAAAGACTTTTTTGGCCTGGTTTTCCATACTTTTGCTCCGGGCCCGTGCTTGTATTTCGGCCATCCCGACCGGGCCTTTCCAGCGGGATGCCCGATGTTTTAACCCTTGTCGCCATATTGTATCGTATCGGAATGCGGAAAACAGTCAAGGTGCAATTTATAAGGGGCAGTAGCAATTGAGGGCGAAATCTGGTATTGTATCGCATTTTATGGGCACAGACTATGACATTATTGTTGTCGGCGGCGGACACGCCGGGGCAGAGGCGGCCTGGGCGGCCTCCCGGATGGGGGCCCGGACACTGCTGCTTACCATGAGCCGTGATACGATTGCCAAGATGAGCTGCAACCCGGCGATTGGAGGCATTGGAAAGGGGCAGCTTGTCCGCGAGATCGATGCGCTTGGCGGCCTGATGGCCCGCGCTATTGATGCGACGGGCATCCAGTTCCGCATTCTCAATCGTTCGAAGGGCCCGGCCGTACAGAGTCCCCGCGCCCAGGCCGACAAGTACGCGTATAAGGATTGGATCCGCGGTGTCCTTGAATCCGCGGACAACCTGGATATTGCGGAAGCGATTGCCACCGAGGTGCTCGTGAAAGACGGATGTGTTTCCGGTGTTGCCTGTGACAGCGGGGCGTGTTTTTCGGCGGCGGCCGTGATTTTGACTACGGGGACGTTTCTTCGCGGGGTCATGCACTGCGGAACCGAACAATGGCAGGGCGGCCGGCTTGGTGAACCGGCCAGTAACGAACTGTCCGATTGTCTTCGGCGTCTGGGCCTGATTGTGAAACGGCTCAAGACGGGTACGCCTGTGCGGCTGGATGCGGGAAGTGTTGACCTGGACCGGCTCGAGGTTCAGCCCGGCGACGAAAATCCGGTTCCGTTTTCGTTTCTCAGTGACACGATCGAACAAGATCAGGTTCCCTGCTGGATCACTTATACCAATGAGGCGATTCATCAGCTTTTAAAGGATAATCTGCACCGTGCGCCGCTGTATACGGGCCAGATTGAATCGATTGGCCCGCGGTACTGTCCGAGCATCGAAACGAAGATTACGCGGTTTGCCGATAAGACGCGTCACCAGGTTTTTCTGGAGCCGGAAGACCGCGGGATGACGACCTTTTATTGCAATGGGATCAGTACCTCCGTGCCCCACGATGTGCAGGAGGCGATGCTGCGGCTGATGCCCGGTACGGAGCGGGCAAAGATTGTGCATTATGCTTATGCGATTGAATATGACTATTGCCCGGCCACGCAGCTTACAGTGAATCTTGAATGCCGGGAGGTGCCGGGGCTGTTTATGGCCGGGCAGATCAACGGCACGACCGGATATGAGGAGGCCGGGGCGCTGGGCCTGATGGCGGCGGTGAATGCGGTTCATTCGTTAGAGGGCAAAGAGCCGTTTGTTCTTGGCCGTGACCAGGCGTACATCGGTGTGATGGTCGATGATCTGCTGACACGGGAGATTGATGAACCGTACCGCATGTTTACTTCGCGCGCGGAGTATCGATTGACGCTGCGTTCGGATAATGCGGATCGGCGTTTGACTGCGGTAGGCCGTGCGCTCGGGCTTGTGGATGATTTGCGCTGGGATGTGTATCGGACCAAGCAGCAGCAGATTGATCAGCTTACGGCATATCTTCAGATGAATCGCACAGGCGGCAAGAGCTTGTGGGAATGGCTCAAGCAGCCGGGTCATCCGCTGGCGTCGGACTTGAACGGAGCGGATGGGGTGCGGGAGATGGATCTGCCGCGGCAGGTTGCAGAGGCGGTGTTGATTCATGCCAAGTATGAGGGGTATCTGGCTCGGCAAGAGCGTGAGAGCGGCCGCTTTCGCAACCTGGAAAATGTCCGCCTGCCGGCAGGGCTGGATTATCAACAGGTGCCGCATCTTCGGTATGAGGCGAGGGAGAAACTTTCGGCTTATCGGCCGTTTACGCTTGGTCAGGCCTCGCGGGTGGGGGGGATTACGCCGGCCGATATCGCCGTGATTCAGATTTACTTGAGAAAAACGACGCAATAGCTTTCGGGGAAATGAGTTAGGGTTATTTTTTGTGGTCTTTTGGGAACCGTCGCAGGCAGGAATTTTCCTGATTTTTGGGGTAAGATGCTTGCAAACTCTCGCGCGGTTCGCTACAGTGTGGGTTTTCTGGCCCGTGAAGGGCTTGTGTAATGCCGGGTAGGTAGCTCAGTCGGTAGAGCAACGGACTGAAAATCCGTGTGTCGGCGGTTCAATTCCGCCCCTGCCCATTCATAACTCAATGCTCTACAGTCACTTGCGATTGTGGAGCAATTTTTATTTCAATTCGAAATACCCTGCGCACCAAAGTGCGCCAATGCTTGACGATAATATTTACTCTAAAGATGTTCTTAAATATAGTAATGGACCTTTAGTGTTAATATATATTGACATTTGAATTGCTTGTTTTTATGATCTAAATTCACTAATAAGGATGGTCATAAAATCATATAGCTTTGGGCTTTCCCTGCAATTATTCGGGATAGGAGAACCTATAATGAAAAAGGTTATTTGTATAACTTCTATGGTTAGTGAGTTTGAAAGTAAATTATGAGAGCAATTGACTTACTAACTCACGAAACCTATTCAATAAAACTCGATCCTAAGCTCTTTGGTTATACAGATGCCGATGAGTTAACAGTCACTTTTACTGTTAAGAAATTAAGTGAAATGGCTAAAATTGAAGTCAAGCATCCTGTTACAGGAGAGGTGCTTAGCGAACTTGATACAAAAGTCAAAGAGGACTTAGCTCAGGTCAGGAGTAACGCAGGGAATATTATTTCAACTACAATTGTGATTGAGCAAAAAATATCCGATATCATCTCAAGCTATCTATTTGGAACACTCAGACCAAATCCCCGAAGAGATTTCTTTGAAAACGAAATTCTATGCAGTAGTCGTTTTAGCTCTGCCGCCAAAATACCTGTACTACTGAAGATACTCGATGAGCTTAAATTCTTTGGAGATCCACCAGCAAATAATGATAAACGAAAAAAGGATGCAAAAAAGAAGGCAAAAGATTTTGAAGATCTTCTGAGGAAAGTGCTGGAATATCGAAATGCTTTCGCCCACGGAGAATTGAAATATGAATCTCCCACAGGTTGCATATTGAGTTATCATTCAAGGGACCATAAGAAGTGTGTTTTAGATGATAAATTTTGGGACAAACTTGAGAATAGATATAATCATCTTTTAGAGATTTTCAATAAGATTCTGGAGGCAAGTCGTAAGAGTGAATAATAAAGTGACTTATTTTGATATCATAGACCATTGACTATGAATATTCTCGACATAGATTTAGATTTCTTCCAATTTGGAAGACTGGAGCTTGTTCCGAATGATACAACAGCAAGACCGTCAATAGATCTAGTTCAACCATGGTCTATTGAATCAACGATTGAATTTTTGGAGCAAAAATGCCATTTAAACAAAGAACGAAAAATCAAGGGTTTTATAGTTGAGCAGCACCATGAACTATTTCATCTTTGGAAACAAATGATCGGAAAAGGTCAGCTTACCGTCCCTTTTACTGTATACCATGTTGATGCTCATGCAGATTTAGGGCTTGGTGACTGTAGCTGGACATATATATTAGGAGATTTGATTCATAAACCTGTGGAGAAAAGAACTGATATCCCAATGTCAGGCTCAGAAAAACTTAATTGTGGAAACTATCTTGCCTTTTCCATTGCTAATAGATGGATTGACAGGTTGAATTTTATAATAAATCCGAACTGGAGGGATGATATTTATGGTTGTTATGTTGAAATTCAAGATCCAGTCATATATGGACATCATAACCTTGCTATACAACTCAAAAAATATACTCATGAACAGATCGATGAAATGGGGATGACACGCTCTGAACCTGAGCCTTTGGGATATGAGCCAGAAGTGCCTTTTGAAATAATTCCTCATGAGGATTTTAATCCTGGGTGTGAGTTTGATTTTATTTTCCTGTCAAAATCTCCGACATACACAACTCCTG
>JAHDQI010000361.1 GCA_018433925.1 Phycisphaerae bacterium
ACGGGCACGGCCCCCGGCGATCTGCCGGAGTCGCTGGCGATTGTCTGGAGCTTCAAGACCGGCGGTCCCGTTCGGTCCAGCCCCGTAGTGGCCGCCGGGAGGGTTTATGTAACCTCCGCGGATAAAAATATTTATGCCCTTGACGCGGCCTCGGGGTCCCGGGTTTGGCAAACGGAACTTGAAGGCGAGATCGAGGCCCCGGCACTGGCGGCGGGGGATGCCGTTTACGTCGGCACGATGGACGGGGTTTTTTATGCGCTCTCGGCCTCCGACGGCAGCCAACGGTGGTCCCGGCGGACCCAGGGAAAAATTGTCGGGTCGGCCAACCTTGCCGGCGATCACATCCTGTTCGGCAGCTATGACGGCCGCCTGCACGCGCAAGACGCTGACGGCCGGGTCCTGTGGACCTATGAAACCGACAGCTACATCAACGGCACTCCGGCCGTGACCGACACGGCCGCGGTGCTCGGGGGCTGCGACGCCTGGCTTCACATTGTGCCGCTGGGCGATCCCGACAACGTGCGGCAGATTGACGCCGGGTCGTACATTCCCTCCAGCCCGGCCGTGCGCGACGGGCGGGGGTACGTGGGCAATTTTGAAGGCCGTCTGCTTTGCGCTGATCTGCAAACCGGCCAGATCGTGTGGGCGTATGACAACCCGGATGAATCGTTCTTTGCCGTTCCGGCGGTCAGCGAGGAGTTTGTGGTGATCGGGTCACGCCGGAATAAAGTGATTGCCCTGGATCGCGCCAGCGGGCAGGTGCGATGGACCTTCACCGCGGAGGATGCCGTCAATTCAAGTCCCGTACTCTGCGGCTCAAAGGTCCTCTTCGGGTGCGACGACGGCTTTCTGCGCATGGTCAATCTGGCCGACGGCAGGTTGGTCTGGTCGATGAATCTCGGCAGACCCATTCTTTCGGCCCCGGCGATTGCCGACAATCGGGTGCTGATCGGCTGCGACGACGGATATGTATATGCCTTTGCGGCAGAGCCATTGGCTGAAACGAAAACATCCCCCTGATCGAGAAACAAGCCATGACGAAGATCGAATTTGAGTCCGGGCAGAGGATTTTGTTTATTGGAGACAGCATTACCGACGCCGGCCGGCGTGAGCAGGCGTATGCCCCGCTGGGCAACGGCTATGTTCACTACGCGGCTAACCTGCTGCTTGCCCGGCGGCCGGAGCGGGAACTGAACATCCAGAACCGGGGCATCAGCGGAGATACCACGCGGGAGATGCGGGACCGCTGGCAGCAGGACTGTCTGGATCTGCGGCCGGATATTTTGAGCGTTATGATCGGCATCAATGACCTGTGGCGTGGATTTAAGCCGATCCAGGACAAGAGCCGCACGCCGGTACCGCCGAAGGAATACGAGGAGAACCTGCGCGGGATGCTCGCGGCGGCGGTCAGGGAGGGCGTCGGCCGGGTGATCTTGATGGAGCCGTTTTACTTCTGCCGGGACAGTGCCGATCCGATGTACCGGGGCCTTGGAGAGTATTTGGCGATTGTCCGGGGACTGGCGGAGGACTTTGGGGCGGTGCTTGTGCCCCTTCAGCAGGCGTATGAGCAGACCAAAGACCGGGTGCCGGAAAGCAAGTGGGCCGACGATCGAGTGCATCCGGCCGCGTGGGCACATGCCTGGATCGCCCTGCAGTGGCTGGCGGCGGCAGAGGTTGCGGGCGCCGAAGGCGGTTGGGTTTGAAACACTCGTGAAATGGGTCGATTATCCTTGTTTTAGGGCTGGAAACGCGGTTTTTGGGCGGTTTTGTAGGTATTATTCCTGATGCCAAGTTTGTCCATTCCTTTTCCTTTTTTGTCCGTTTTTTGTTCTGTTTTTTCCACTTTTTG
>JAHDQI010000202.1 GCA_018433925.1 Phycisphaerae bacterium
AGCAGCGCCCGCGCCTGCCCAAACAGCGCATCCCGCTCCGCAGGCCCCACCGAACCGATATACGTAATCTGCCTCCCGTCAATATACGGCCGCACGCACCCCTCAAAATACCCCGCATCCTGGACAATCCCCGCAATCACCAGCTCCAGCCCCGCCTGTTTCGCGGCCGCACAAGCCCAATGCACCCCTTTATCCGGATGAATCCGCCCCAAAAAAACCAGTTTCTCGCCGCCCCGCTCACGAAACGTCAAATTCGACAAATCAATCCCGTTATACACCGTCGCTAAATACGGCAGTTCCGCATCCCGGTCCGCCTCACTGATCGAAACAAAATAGCAATCCTCCTTATACTTCCGATACACCCGCCGAATCCGATCCGATGAAAACCCGTGAATCGTCGTCAGCATCGGCGTCTCAATCAGACGGCTGTACGTCAGCGGCAGAAAATCATAATGATTATGTATCAAATCAAACTCCCCCGCCCGCTCCATCACCTCCGAAATATGCAGACACTCCACCACTTTCGGATCGGCCTGCGGGTCCTCCTCATATCCCCGCTCAATCACCGCATGCAGCTTCGCCGATGTAATCGAATCCCCCGTCGCGAACAGCGTCACATCCCACCCCCGCGCCGCCAGCCCCTCCGTCACATTCGAGGCCACCGTCTCCCACGCCCCGTACTGCCGCGGCGGCGTCCGCCACGCCACAGGCGACAAAACCGCGATCCGCTTATCCCGAAATCGATCCATACGCAATTCTCCCTGAGTATCGCCATTATAGGCACAATTTATCTTGAAGCAAACGTCTTACCCGCTAAAATCAAAACCGTAAACAGAAAGGAATGGTCATGATCCAACGGCTCAAGGAAAACCCGCTCATCACCCCGGCCGACGTGCCCCCGTCACGGCCGGACTACGAGGTCGTCGGCGCCTTCAACCCCGGCGCCATCCGCTATAAAGACGAAATCCTCCTGCTCCTGCGCATCGCCGAACGCCCCAAAGACAACGCCCCCGGCCGGCAGGTTGCACCCATCCTGAACCCCCAAACCGGACAAATCCAGCCATTTATCGTCAAAAACAGCGACCCCGACATCACCGACATCCCCGACTCCCGCTCATTCTCCTACAAAGGCCAAATGTTCCTGACCAGCATTTCCCACCTCCGCCTGGCCCGCAGCACCGACGGAATCCATTTTACCATCGACCCAACCCCCGCCGTCTTCCCCCAAATGCCCTATGAAACCTTCGGCCTCGAAGACCCGCGCATCACCCCCATCGAAGACCTGTTCTACATCACATACAAAGCCGTCAGCGACAAAGGCATCTGCACCGGGCTGTTAACAACCAGGGATTTCAAGACTTACAAACGCCACGGCATCCTCTTCTGCCCCGAAAACATCGACGTCGTCCTCTTCCCCGAAAAAATCAACGGCAAATTCTGGGCGCTGACTCGCCCCGTCCCCCGCTACATCGGGCCGCGAGGCATCTGGATCTGCTCCTCTCCCGACGGACTCCACTGGGGAGACCACCGCCCGCTCATCATGCCCCGGGAAGGCCTCTTTGACGGCGGCAAGACCGGCGGAAGCTGTGTCCCCATCAAAACCCCCGGCGGCTGGGCCGAAATCTACCATGGATCCGATGCCGACGACCGATACTCGCTGGCCGTCGCCCTCCTCGACCTCCAAAATCCGGCCGGCGTCCTGGCCCGCTCCAAAGAACCCCTCATGCAGCCCGAGGCGGACTATGAAATCAGGGGCTTTTACGGCAACGTCGTCTTCTCCTGCGGTGCCGTCGAAAAGGACAATGGCGATATCCTACTCTACTACGGCGCCTCGGATGAATCCACCGCCGCCGCACTCATCCCCCAAAAAGAACTGACCGACAACCTCAACTCCACATAAAGCTCTCCCCCTTTTTTTCAAGGGGGAGTGTCGCGCAGCGACGAGGGGGTATCTTTCACCCCGCCGAAGACGATCCACATAAAGCGCTCCCCCTTTTTTTCAAGGGGGAGTGTCGCGCAGCGACGAGGGGGTATCTTTCGCCCCGCCGAAGACGATCCACATAAAGCGCTCCCCCTTTTTTTCAAGGGGGAGTGTCGCGTA
>JAHDQI010000284.1 GCA_018433925.1 Phycisphaerae bacterium
CCACCCCGCGCCCAGAAATCCGGCGGGCATGCGAGGCCAGATACCGCTCCCATCCGAGGGCTTTTTCGATGGCCTCCTGGCCAACGGAATTTTGTCCTTCCTGGGCCAGATGAATCAGCAGGGCCAGGGAAGGGACCATACTGCGGTACTTGGCAAAATGGCTTTCCAGGGCGGGATGCTCGGTGCCGCTGCGAAGCCGGTTCTCATTGGCAAGCATCCAGTCATAGAATAATTCCTGGGCCGACTCATCAAACCGAAGAAACGGCACGCCGTTTTCATCGAAGGGATCACACTGGCCGCCACATGAATCAGGTGACATTTGATCCAGTGATTCATACAGCCCCCAGGCCAGTTCTCTGGCGGCCCTGTCCGGGGTGCGGTCTACAATCTGCCAGTCTTCCGGATCGTCCGGCCAGACAGCCAGTTGAAACCGCTGGATAAACCCATCATCGCCGCCTCCGCCGCAAACAGCTTGATGGATATAACTTTCCAGTGGCCCAGGCTGAATGGTCCCAATCAGGGACAGGCACAGGCCCCCGTTAATACAGACATTCCCCCGGCCGATGCGGTCGGTTTCAAAATGGCCGTTGCCGTTCCAGGCTTCCAGGTAGAATGCCCGGGCACCATCCTGTCCTTTGCGTTCCAGGGATTTGAGAAAGCCGATCAGTTCATCTCTCTCCTGGAGAAGGCCATAAGGGTTTTGAGACAGGATCACTCCCAGCGCCTCGACTGTCACATCGTTGACAATGTATCGGCGCCGAATAGGAGGCTGGCTTTTGGAGAGTTCGGCCAGCTGCTGCTTATAGGATTCGCTGCTCTGGCCGTTTCGAATGGCCTTGGCCATTTCTGCACTGACGGCCTTTTCCTGGATGGCATCGATTTTGCTCTGACAAACGTATTCCTTCAATTCCTCCTGATACTTGGTATATGCCTGGGCCGACAGCCGTTTGAGCGGTTTTAAGATTTCTTTCATGGGCGGACTTTTCATGATGCTGGGCCGGCCGACCAGCATGCCCCACAGGTTGGGGATGACCGTCCAGTTGTCCTGACGCTTGGGACGGATGGCCAGCTTGCGGCCAACGATACTGGACAGGGCTAAGATGGCGGTGACGGCCGGGAAATCGACTGGGCACTGCATCCGGTCGGCCACATCCTCAATCCAGGGCCGAAGGGAGTCCGGCAGCAGGGCAGTGTCAAATTTCATGACCGCCGGCATCTGGTCCGGGATCGGTTGGGGCTGGGGCCAATCAATCGGCAAAGCGGGGGCAGGGGGTTCCGGCTGTGATTTCCCGGCAAACTGGAACTCCGGGGTCCATACAGGAGCAGCCTGGGCCATGGTGTGAAGCGTTTGGGCAATTTCTTTAGGGGTTTTATTGGGTTGCTGCTCAATCCAGTCAGAAACATCCTGCTTGGGGAGTAATCCCGGCAGTTCCAGGATCCGGACCTCTTGACAAAGCCCGGATAAACAGCAGGCAACATCAGCTGCATGATCCCGGCCAGCCTGGTCATTATCCGGCAGGATGACCACACGGCGCCCATACAACATGCAATCATTTTCCAGGGCGGACCATTTGCCCGCTCCGCAAGGGTTGCAGGTGGCCGTCAGCCCCAGCTGCGACAGGTTGTCGACATCCTTTTCTCCTTCGGAAATAAAAATCGTTTGTTCTTTTCCGGCGGCCATTAATTCCGGCAGGCGATACAATATCTTGGAAGTGTCCTGGAGATTCCAGATCCACCCGCCTTGACTATCCGGACGGCGAAAACGGAAGGTCTTGTCCGAATATCGCAGCACTTGATAGCAGGCCTGGCCATCCAGGTCGCGGTAATTATAAATGGCTCGGATGGAAGGTTTTTGATTGGTCGGCTTGGAATCCGGGGCTGTAAACAGATCTCCCACTACCAGGCCCAACTGGGCTACAATCTTCCGGTGATCACAACCCGCATGGCAATGCAAAAGGATTTTACCATCCGAAGTCAAGGCCACCGACAGAGAGGGGGTGTGGTCGTCATGCGCCGGGCAGAGAGCCTGCCACTGATTCTGACTTAATGGCCGCACCCCTTCCAGGCGATCAAGAATATTCTGGATGAGATTATGAGCCATTTCGATTGGCTCCTTTACGGCAGGCCGGGCAGCCGGCGGCTTTGATCC
>JAHDQI010000363.1 GCA_018433925.1 Phycisphaerae bacterium
TCGGCTCCGGGATAAGCCAGCCGCCGAACCCGAAAGCTCCAGACAGGCCCCTTGATGACTGATTTGTCCGCCCGGACGGTATCCACACGCCAGAAATAAGAGTGCCTGCTGTCCAGCCCCTCGACTGTCCATGTTGAATGGACTGCCTGCAGGCGGCCTTTATAAATCCCTTTTGAAGAAAGAGTTGCGCTTTCTACGGCCGATTTATCACTTCCGAAATAAAGATCCTGGCTGGCTGCTTGACTCGATGGATTCCATTTCAGATCGGTATATCCATGATCTGCCGAGCCGGTCTGAGGATCATCGTTATGGGCAAAAACATGCATGTCTCCGTCAACCGGGACTGGATTGCCTGCCGTGCTGCCCGGGGGCGCTGGACGGTCAATCTCAAAACCATTTAAAACCGCTGTGCAAATCTGTGAAGCTACATCACTGAACGGCTCAAATCGAATCACTACCGGCTGGTTGGGAACTGCTTTTAATTCTAAAAACGCATGGGCGATGTCGTCATCATGGGTCATGTTTTGTGTCGGCTGAACGACGTACGGTTCCGCACTGTTGATATGAATCCTGCACGGACTGATTGTTCGGTGGTATTTCGTTATCGGCCAGGGCGCGTTATGATACGTAATCAGCGTATGCGGGCCCGGTTCAAGACCGCGGATAGTCATCTCGATCGTCCCGCCATTGAAACTCGGATGATGCATCGTACCGTCATGCGTTTCGGCATACAGGCAATCCATCGCCAGGGCATAGCGATGCAGGCCGTTTTTATTATGCCATCCGATCTTTAAATCTGTATTGGCCGGCGAAGAAGCCAGGGAGAAAGAAATGGAAATGTCGCCAACGTCCATCGGTTCACTCTGAACATCCGTCCATGAAATGAATCCGTCTGCTTTTGCATCTTTTCTCGCATCAAAATCTACTTTGATTGATTGAGCATTCAGGCGGGCTGACGGGATGGCATTGCAAATCAGAAAGACAATAGAAAAGATTCTTCGATCCATGTTGATCCTCATTTTTAAGATGCATTTTAAAATCTATTGTAGCTAAAACGGCCCGGGAATCAATCAGTTCCGTCTTTAGCTGAGGGCCTGATGGCATTTTGCGCAATATTTACCTTTCTTTTGCACAAAATAGATTTTGTGTGATAAATCTGCCTGGTCCGCAGAACCAAACATTGAAACAGTTCTGTTTTTTTTGTATTCTCGTCTGTAAAGACAAAAGTGAGGAGAACACAATGAAAAGTATGATTATCATTAGTTGTTGTTTGTTTGCTGCTTCTGTTTCTGACCAGCAGCGAGCCCCTGAGGATGTATCGACAATCCCTCTTTGGAGGGATCGAGCCCCGGGGGCAACGGGTGATCGGGATATTGATATCCCGATGATTACCGTATATTTACCATCGGCCTCACAAAAGCCGATGCCCGCGGTTGTGATTTGTCCCGGCGGGGGATATGTTCGTCTGGCCGCCGACCATGAGGGCAAAGTCATTGCTGAATGGCTTCGAGAAAAAGGCATTGCGGCTTTCGTATTAAAATACCGTCTTCCGGTCAACGGGTACAGGCATCCTATTCCTCTTCTGGATGCCCGGCGGGCAATTCAGCAGGTTCGATTCCGCGCTGAAGAATGGAACATTGATCCGGATCGAATTGGAATCATGGGTTTTTCAGCGGGCGGTCATCTGGCCTCTACCTCCGGGACACATCTTGGAGCATTCTTTTTTGATCCCGTTGAACCCGGACAGATTGATGCCGTCAGTGAGATCTCCTTCAGGCCGGATTTCATGGTGCTTGTCTATCCGGTCATTTCCATGCAGGACGAAATTACTCACAAGGGATCCAAAAACAATCTCCTCGGAACGAATCCTCCTGCGGAATTGGTCAATCGGCTATCCAATGAAAGCCAAATAACAAAGGAAACGCCGCCAACATTTTTGGTTCATGCCAACGATGACAAAAGTGTCCTCCCGGAAAACAGTATCCGGTTTTATGAAGGGCTAAGAAAGGCCGGTGTCCCCGCCGAAATGCATATCTACCTCAAGGGTGGTCACGGTTTTGGGACGCGCCCCTCAGCCGGCCCGGCCGCAAAATGGCTGGAGCAATGTTTTGAGTGGATGAAGCAGGCAGGGATAGACCAATCGCCTTCGAAATAAGCTAACTTTCTTTTTAGAAATAAGTTATAAAAAAATTGATTAGTTGATGGTTATTTCTTGCAAATTGCCGGGTTTGGGATATATTCGTATAAGAAAAGACGATTTCATATATGGAACAATATTTAATCCCAAATTTGAGCAAGGCCTGTGGCTTATTGATCCTGCTGTCGGATAATCCGGATGGTGTTTCAATGGTGCAGATTGAAAAAAAACTGGATCTGCCGAAGACAACAGCATTTCGGATATTAAAGACCCTGTGCATCTCTGAAATGGCCTGCAAAATGGGGAATTTATATTTCCCGGGAAGTGCGCTTATTCGCATTGGTTTGCAGGTCCTTCACGGGACTCAACTTCGCCAGAAGGGATTGCCGATTCTGCGGGAACTTACGGCCAAAACACACCTTACTTCTCACATTGCGATTCCGAGCGGAGGTTATTCCCTGATTCTGGAAGTCTGTGACAGCCCTGGCCCTCTCCGTGTGGCCTCTCGCCCCGGAACCTTGGTGGACCTGCACTGTTCTTCTACCGGAAAGGTATTTTTGGCCACCCTGTTTTATGACAAACTGGATGAATTTTTGGTAAAATATCCTATGTCAAGCCGTACCGAATTTACAATAACTGAAAAAGGCAAAATACTGTCCCATCTGGAAACCATTCGACGGCAGGGATATGCCGTTGACGACCAGGAGTATCATCTCGGCGTTCGCTGCCTGGCCTGTCCGGTTTGGGATATGCAGGATCAGGTGGTTGCGGCCATCGGAATTACAGGACCTGTTTCGGAATTGACCGGCGGTAACGTCCCTGCTTTGGCATATCTTGTTATGCAGACCGCCGATCAATTGTCAAAATCACTGGGGTATTCAGGAAAACAAGGCAAGGAGTGAATTATGAAAAAAGCATGGGTATTTCTGGTTCTTCTGATCGTTTTTGTCTCAGCATGTAAGGACGAATCCGTCCAAAAGGTGATCGTAACCAATCCGGCACAGATCACCCGAGAACAGGAAACCATCGAACTGGACTGGGCCCGTATCCAAAAAGCCGTTCCAGGGCTCAATCCGGTCAATGTGACAGTGATTGATGAGAAGGCCGGCCAGCCGCTGGTTACCCAGGTTATTGAAGAGGACGACAGGGCCGTGCTTCTTTTTCAAACAGATTTCCACCCCGGCCAGGCAAAAGAATTTCTAATCAGACAGCGGCCGGAAGCGATGGAAAAAACCGCTGCAGAATTGACTACCTACTGCCGCTTTATCCCGGAACGAAAGGATGACTTCGGCTGGGAAAACGACAAAACGGCTTTTCGCATGTACGGTCCGGCGCTGGAAGATGAAACCATCACCAGCGGTATCGATGCCTGGGGCAAGTGCGTTCCGTATCCCATTATCGACAAATTTATTAAGGCCTATGTTGACAACAATGTTTCCTACCACGAAAATCATGGTGAGGGCGGCGATTTCTACAAGGTTGGAAACACCCTTGGCTGCGGCGGGGCCGCTCCGTTTGTGGATGGGAAGGTTTGTCTGCCGACACGGAATTTTGTAAAGTGGAATGTTGTTGCCAATGGCCCGATTCGCTCTGTTTTTGAGTTTATCTACGATCCGTGGCAGGCCGGGACGATGAGCGTCAGTGAGAAAAAAAGGATATCAATCGATCTGGGCAGCAGTTTGAACAGAATCGAATGTGTCTATGAAAGCAGCGGCATCCAATCGATACCGGTTGCCGCCGGGATTGTGCTTCGCGAAAACAGCAATCAAAAATCCACGGAAAACAACATGATTTCCTACTGGCTTCCTGCCGATGGGAATAACGGGATGATGGGCTGTGGGGTGGTCTTTGGATCTGAGACGACGGCAGCCGTTACAGAGACAACTGACCATTTGCTGCTGACCGTTACACAAAAGACGGGCCGGCCACTTGTTTACTATTCCGGTGCCTGCTGGAACAAAAATAAGGAATTTGACAGTTTTGAAAAATGGCAGCAATACCTGGCCGACTTCAAGATGCGGCTGGACAATCCCGTTGTCATTGAAATGAAAAATTGATTTTACAGAAAAGAGGTTTTTTATGGATGTTCGTTATTTGCCCGATCCCCAGCATTTCTGCCGTATGACTACACAGGAGGTTCGTCAGAACTTTCTGATTACATCGTTGTTTGAGACGGATGTGATTGAAATGATCTACTGCGACGTGGATCGCGTCATTGTTGGCTCGGCTGTACCTGCTGCAAAGCCGCTTGCCTTAACTTCCGCCGATGAGCTTCGGGCCGATTATTTCTGTCAGCGACGGGAACTGGGGGTACTCAATATCGGCGGGCCGGGAGTGGTTACCGTAGATGGTAAGAGCTATCCCATGGCGAATCTGGACTGTCTGTATATCGGCCGCGGCTCCAAAGAGATTATCTTTACCTGCGATAAATCAAGCAAGCCCGCCAGGTTCTACCTGCTCAGCTACCCGGCCCATAAGGAATACCCTGTGGCCCACATCAAAATCGATCAGGCCAATCCGGTACAGCTCGGCAGCGTCGAGCAGTCCAACAAGCGGACAATCTACCAGTGCATCCATCCTAAAGTCGTCCAGAGCTGCCAGCTTGTGATGGGCTTTACCATTCTCGACCCCGGCTGTGTCTGGAATACCATGCCGCCCCACACACACGAGCGGCGGATGGAGGTTTACATGTATTTCAATATTGCCGACGACGCCCGCGTGTTCCACCTGATGGGACAGCCGACCGAAACACGGCATATCGTCACGGCTGACGGCCAGGCGATTATCTCCCCAAGCTGGTCAATTCATTCCGGTGTCGGGACGGCGGCCTACACCTTCTGCTGGGGCATGGGCGGCGAAAATCAGGCCTTTGACGACATGGACCATTTAACCATGAACGATATCCTGTAAAAGAAAAGAGGAATCTATGATTCTTGACAAGTTTAAACTGGACGGAAAAGTGGCAATTGTCACCGGAGCCGCTCGCGGACTCGGGCAGGGCATCGCGGTCGGTTTGGCCGAGGCCGGTGCCGATGTGGCCTTGGTGGATATCCTTGATATGTCAGAAAGCAAAACACGGATTGAAAAACTCGGCCGAAAATCCATTGCGATTTCCGCGGACCTGAGCAAAAAGGATTGTGTGGACGATATCGTCAAACAGACCATCGAGAAACTGGGCGGCATTGACATCCTGTTCAACAATGCCGGGATTATACGCCGGGCGCCGATCACCGAGTTTACGGAAAAAGACTGGGATGATGTGATGAACATCAACATCCGCACGTTGTTTTTCCTCAGTCAGGCGGTCGGCAAACAGATGATCAAGCAGGGGCGCGGCGGCAAGATCGTCAACACGGCCTCCATGCTCAGTTTTCAGGGCGGCATTCTGGTTCCTTCGTATACGGCATCCAAAAGCGCGGTCATGGGGCTGACTCGACTGCTGGCTAATGAATTGGGTGCCTACAACATCAATGTCAACGCCATCGCCCCCGGCTATATGGCTACCGATAATACCAGGGCCCTGCGCGAAGATCCGGCCCGCAACAAGGCGATCCTGGATCGTATTCCCGCCGGTCGCTGGGGTACGCCGGAAGATTTGCAGGGGATTTCGGTCTTTCTGGCCTCGGCGGCCTCGGATTATATGCAGGGTTATACCGTCGCCGTAGATGGCGGCTGGCTGGCTCGATAGATACAAAAAAAAATCATGAGGAACTTATGTCTGTACTGAAACCCAGACCCGAATCGGAATGTAAGTATGACATTCTTTCGCTTGGCGAGATCATGCTGCGGCTGGACCCGGGTGAGGAGCGCATTCATACGACGCGGTACTTCCGCGTGTGGGAGGGCGGCGGCGAATACAACGTCGCTCGCGGTTTGCGGCGCTGTTTCGGAAAGCGTGCCGCGGTGGTTACGGCTATTCCCGATTGCCCCATCGGCCGTCTGCTGGAGGATTTGCTTATGCAGGGGGGCGTGGCTCTCGAATACGTCAAATGGGTTCCCTATGACGGAATCGGCCGCAATACGCGGGTGGGGTTAAACTTTACAGAACGAGGTTTTGGTGTGCGTGCGGCCGTCGGCTGTAGTGACCGGGCAAACAGCGCCGCCTCACAGATCAAAAAGGGCGATATCGACTGGAAGTCTATCTTTGGCAAAGACGGCGTGCGCTGGCTGCATACCGGGGGCATCTATGCGGCTCTTTCTCAAACTACGCCCGAAGTTGTAATCGAGGCGATGGAGACAGCCCGCAAACACGGCACGATCATCTCCTATGATCTGAACTACCGCGCTTCCCTCTGGAAAGAATTCGGCGGTAAGGCACGGGCGATGGAGGTTAATCGGAAGATCGCCTCGCTGGTCGATGTGATGATCGGAAATGAGGAGGATTTCTCCGCGGCCCTGGGCTTTGAAGTTCCGGGCCTCGATGCTGAATGCTCCAAACTTGATCCATCCAACTTTAAAAAAATGATTGCTGAAGTTGTCAAGGAATTTCCCAATTTCAAGGTCGTGGCCACTACATTGCGCAATGCCAAAACCGCAGGCAAAAACGACTGGGGCGCAGTTCTCTATACGGGCGGAAAATTTTATGATGCTGTTTTGCGCCGGGATTTGGAAATCTTTGATCGAGTCGGCGGCGGTGACAGTTTTGCTTCCGGGCTTATCTATGGACTGATGGAAGGGAAAGACCCTCAGGAGGCCGTGGACTATGGCGCCGCCCACGGGGCTCTGGCCATGACCACTCCCGGCGATACGACAACAGCTTCTCTGCAGGAGGTCCGGCGGGTCATGAAAGGGGCCTCTGCGCGCATTGCTCGATAATTGCTCCCCTAACCTGCCGGAGGCGATTTTTTCTTATAATATTCATCTGTCTGTTATTTATAACGACCCAGGAAGCAACTTAGAATTGTGTTTAGGGGAGTTGATAAAAACTTGCCCCGGAGGAACGGAGTAATTCAGAAGGGTTCTTTGCTGTAATGACAAACGCTTCAATGCCGTCGAGTGATTCGATTAAGTCCAGACCGCGCTGGCGGCCCATCACGGCCACGGCCGTGGCCAGGGCATCGGCCTGCATGGCCGTTGGGGCCACGATGGAGATACTGATCAATTCTTCGGCGGAATCGGCCGTAGCGGGATTCAGAATATGGCCTTGTTTTTTGCCGTTGATTTCAATAAATCGACGATAATCCCCGCTCGTGGCCACAGCGTAATCAGTTAGCTTTAATTTTGTAATGAGTTTTTCTTTTCTCGGATTCTGAAGGCCGATAAGCCAGTTATTTCCTCTGGTTGGGCTGTGCCCAAAGCATCGGATGTCGCCGCCGATATCTACCATGCCCCCCATCGCCCCGTTTTGCTTCATGGCCTCAATGGCAAGATCGATCGCATATCCCTTGGCGATGCCCCCTAAATCCAGACGCATGCCGGCCAATTCAAACTGAACCGTTTGGGTTTCTGGGTTTAGGATCATTTTTTCATACCCGACACGGAAGCGGGCCTGCTCTATTTGCTCTGAGGTAGGCGGTGTGCCGGTCTGTTGCATGGTTCGCCAAAGCTGTACTTCCGGGCCGATGGTGACATCAAAAGCTCCGCCGGAAAGGATGCTGTATTCTTTTGCGGCCTGAAGAACGGTAAATAGTTCGGGACTGACCTTCACTTCCTGCTCAAAGGCCGTGGCATTCAGTTTGGACAGTTCCGAGTTTTCGTCCCGGTCGTTCATGGTTTGTTGAATCATTTCGATAGCGTCAAGGGCCAACTCAATGCAGCGATGGGCGCAGGCGGGATCATCGGAGATGGCCGTTATCTGGGCGAGGGTGCCCATGATCGGCCGAAAACCGCTGTTTTCAACGACCAGGCGATTGCGTCGGCTTATGAAGAACAAAGTCCCCAGCAGGCCGCACAACAGCAGTGCCTGAAACAGGATACGGAGGTCTTTTTTCATCTTTTCACAAGATAGTTCAAAAAAGCGTTCGATTTAGTATAATACCCTCATGCTACAAAAGAATAGAAAGTCTGTAAAGGATCAGGTCAGTCGCGCCCTGCTTCCGGCTGTCCGCAAGCCCGCTCGTTATATCGGCGGCGAGATCAACGAGATACGTAAAGACCCGGCCGGCTGTGAAGTGCGGGTGGGGCTGTGCTTTCCGGATATTTATGAAATTGCCATGAGCCATACGGGGTTGGGGATTCTATACGAGGTGATTAACCGCATGGAAGGGGTCTGGGCGGAACGCATCTTTGCCCCGTGGCTGGATGCAGAGGAAGTAATGCGAAAAGAGAAGATTCCTCTGTTTTCTCTTGAATCACGGACGGCCTCCGGCGATTTTGATCTTTTGGGCTTCAGCTTGACGAATGAACTGTGTTATACGAATCTGCTCAATATGCTGGATCTGGCGGGGCTGGAGGTACGGGCGGAAAACCGATGCGAGGAAGACCCGCTGGTCATTGTCGGGGGGCAGGCCTCTAATTGTGCGGAGCCGATTGCACCGTTTGTCGATCTGTTTGTGCTGGGACAGGGTGAGGAGTCGGCGGTGCAGTTGATTGAATTATATCGTGATTTGAAGCGGAGAGGGGAAAGCAGGCGGGAGTTTCTGCGGGCTGCGGCTCGTGCCCTTCCGTTTGCGTATGTCCCGGCGTTTTATACAGTTGCGCATAATGAGGCGCAGGGTCAGGCCGTTATGCCTGTGGAAGGAGATCTCCCAGTTCGTTTGGCGGATGCTGTAGTGGATGATTTCGATGGGGCCGCGGTCCCGGAGGCGCCAATCGTGCCGTTTGTGCAGGCGGTACATGACCGGATCAGCGTGGAGATCATGCGGGGCTGTCCGGGCCGATGCCGGTTTTGCCAGGCCAGCTATTGCCGTCGGCCGATGCGGTATCGTTCGGTTGACCGTATCGTCGAGCTGGCTAAATCGCAGTATTGGAATACCGGGTTTGATACGATCAGCTTGCTGAGCTTATCGACCGGCGAGTATCCGTGGCTGGAGGAGCTGATTGAGAAGCTGACGGCGTATTTTAATCCGCTGCATGTGGGGCTGTCGGTGCCGAGTCTGCGGGTTCAGCAGCAACTGAAGCTGCTGCCGAAGCTTATGACCTCGGTTCGCAAGGGGGGGCTGACGATTGCGGTCGAGGCGGCCAGTGAACGGCTGCGGCGGGTCATCAACAAGCCCATTTCCGACGCTGACTTGCTGGCGGGGGTTCGTGCGGCGTATGAGGCCGGTTTTCAGCGAGTTAAGCTGTATTTCATGGCGGGCTTTCCGGGTGAGACAGAGGCGGACATCGTGCGGATCGCGGATCTGTCGTATGAGGTGGCCCGGCTTCGGCGGGAGGTGGACGGCAAGCTTGGTTCGGTGAGTGTTTCGGTTAGCTGGCTGGTTCCCAAGCCGCATACGCCGCTGGGGTGGCTGGGGCAAAGGCCGATGGAGTATTTTGAGCGGGCTCGTGATTTGCTTCTGGATCGCAGGCGGGAGCTTGGCGCCCGATGTGTGCAGATCAAATACCATACGATTGAGCGGAGCGTGCTGGAGTCGGCGATGGGCCGGGGGGGGCGGCGGCTTGCGGATGTGATTGAAACGGCCTGGCGTCGGGGGGCGAAGTTTGATCTATGGGATGAGGGGTTTGACTTTGGGCGGTGGGTTGAGGCGTTTGCCGAGCACGGGCTGGATGTGCACAGGGAGGCGGAGCGGAGCTTTGTACCGGGCCAGCCGCTGCCGTGGGGGCACCTGGGCGGGCCGGGGGAGGCGTCCCTGCTTCGGCATTACCGGCAGGCGCTGGAGGCGGCGGAGACGGCCGGGCCGGTTTCCGAGCGGCCGTGATGGCGGCCGGCGCTACTGGCCGTCGGTTGGCTGCCGGATGCCGGGGGGCTGCTGGATTCCGCCGCGGCCGTTGGACTGGTGGAAATCCTTGATGATGCGTGCGGCTTCTTTGGGATCGTCGGAGACGGCGAAGACATTCAGGTCTTCCGGGTCGATATAGTTGCCGTGATCGAGCATGACGGTTTTTATCCAGTCGATCAGTCCTCCCCAGAACTCGCTGCCCATGCAGATGACGGGGAAATAGGCCTGTTTGAGCGTCTGAATGAGGACGAGGGCCTCGAAGTATTCGTCCATGGTGCCGAACCCGCCGGGCATGGCGATGAAGCCGTGGGCGTATTTGAGGAACATGACCTTGCGGCAGAAGAAGTAGCGGAAGTGCAGGGACATGGTCTGGTATTTGTTGGGGAGTTGTTCCTGGGGCAGTTCGATGTTCAGCCCGATGCTTTTGACGCCGGCCTTGCGTGCGCCTTTGTTGGCCGCTTCCATGATGCCTCCTCCTCCTCCGGTGATGACGGAGAAGCCGGCCTTGCCGACCTCGTAGGCGGTCTGTACGGCCAGGTCGTAATATTTGCTGCCGGGTTCTTCGCGGGCGGAGCCGAAGATCGAGACGGCCGGGCCGACGTGGGCCAGTTCTTCAAAGCCCTCGACAAACTCGGCCATGATTCGAAAAATCCGCCAGGGTTCTTCGGCGGGCAATTTGCTATATTCTGTCATAATTTACTCCACAATCAGTATTATCCGAGAAGTATTCTTATCGACGAAAGAGCCGATAAAATCAAGTAAGATTCCGCTTTGATCAGTCTGCGGGGTGGCGGAGAAGTTGAAACAAAAAGTGAAATCGGCGATTTTGTGGGTTTTTGGGCTGGAAACGCGGTTTTGTGTCGGTTTTATGGGTATTATTCCTGATGCCAAGTTTGTCCGTTCCTTTTCCTTTTTTGTCCACTCTTTGTTCTGTTTTGTCCGTTTTTTGTCCAAAAATTGCCGCTTTTGCTCCGGTTTTTTCCGAGTTTTGCCAGCGGCCAGAGGACAGAAGCCAGAAGCTAGAGGCCAATGGGCAGCGGACAGCAA
>JAHDQI010000010.1 GCA_018433925.1 Phycisphaerae bacterium
ACGGACTGGCGGATATTATAGAAAAAGTGAAGAGTGCGGATTTTGCCCGTCTTCGAGTCGGGATCGGGTCGCCGGGTTCGATGGACCTGGCGGACTATGTGCTGTCGCGGCCTTCGGAATCGGATCGCCGGATTCTGGATCCGGCGTTGGAGACGGCCCGGCAGGCAGCGCTTTGCTGGCTGAGCGAAGGGATGCAGGCGGCGATGAACCGGTATAACGGAAAAGAGACAGAACGCCCCGGCGGCTGATTGTTCGACGGTGGCGGGATAAAACGGAACCAAACGAAAACAAAAACTGAGACATTTGTTATTGCGGGAGGTATTGATTTGGAAACAGCGGTCAAAAGGTTATACGAGGGATTATTCCTGGTCGATTCGGCCCTGGCGGCATCCCAGTGGGATGCACTGATGGGCGCGATCCGGAAAATTCTCGATCGGGCGGACGCCGACGTGGTCTCGCTGAAAAAATGGGACGATCGCAAGCTGGCTTATGAGATTCGGGGCATATCCCGCGGGACGTACATCCTGGTTTATTTCCACTGTGATCCGCTTCGGATCGGGGCCATTGAGCGGGATGTGACTCTTTCGGAGCAGATTCTTCGTGTGCTGATTCTTCGCACGGACCGGATGAGCCAGGATGACATTGACCGGCCGACGCCGGCGGAGGTTCATCCGGAAAGCGCCGCGGTCTCGGACGAGCACGAGCACGCGCCGGTCGAAGAAGAGCCGGCTGCCGAGGAGGCCGAGGAGCCGTCGGACGAGCCGTCCGATGACTTTTCCGAAGAGGAGCCGTCCTGAGGACCGGAGGGCACGAATCGAGAATTCGGAGGCGGGGGGCTGAGGTCTCGGTGTTTGGCCCGTAAACCCTTTATGGAGAATGAGTTATGGCGAACTTGAACAAGGTTTTTCTGATGGGAAATCTGACGCGGGATCCGCAGTTGTCGTATCTGCCCAGCCAGACGGCGGTGGTGGAATTCGGGCTGGCGATGAACCGCACGTATAAGAAGCAGGACGGCACGCAGGGCCAGGAGTCCTGTTTCGTGGATTGCCAGATGTTCGGCAAGCGGGCCGAGGTGATCAACAAGTATCTGAAGAAGGGCGATCCGTTGTTTCTTGAGGGGCGGCTGAAATATGACCAATGGAACGCCCAGGATGGATCCAAGCGCAGCAAGCTGCGTGTGTTTGTGGAAAACTTTGAGTTTCTGGGTCGCGGGGGCGGCCAGGGCGGTGGCGGCGGCGGCGGAGCGCCGGACAGCGCCGAACTGCCGGAGCCCCCGGAGCCGTTTGCCCCTCCGACCGACGATGATATTCCGTTTTAGGTTTGGGCATTCTCCTTTTTCGGGTTCCCCTATTTCGGGACAAAACAACGAGTTGTGTATGACTCAATCAAGATAGTCAGAACGAACAGGACACAAAACAATGGCAAAAGAAGCATTCAAGAGCAGACGCAAGAAAAAATTCACGACGACCCTACGGGAGCAGACGCAGTGCCGGTTCTGCCGGGAAGGCCGCAGCTACATTGACTACAAGGACATTGATTCCCTGCAGAAGCTGCTGACCAACCGGGGCAAGATTTTCTCGCGGAAGCGCAGCGGTAACTGCGCGAAGTGTCAGCGGCGGGTGAAGCTGGCGATCAAGCGGGCTCGTTTTATGGGGCTGCTTCCGTATACGACCTAATCGGCTGTCGGCCGGATTTGTGTCGGGAAGTGCCTGAGAGGGTCAACATTACAGGAACCAATGGAGTAACGCGATGAAAGTATTACTGTGTGAAGATGTGGAAAAACTCGGCTGGCTGGGCGATGTTGTCGAGGTCAAGAACGGGTACGCCCGGAATTATCTGCTTCCCCAGGGGATTGCGGTGGTTCCGTCGGACGCGAATATCCGGTCGCTGGCGGAGGAAAAGGCCCGCCGGGCCGAACTTCGCCTTTTGGCGCGTCAGGAAAAAGAGCGGTTGGCCCAGGCGGTCGAGGGCGCGTCGGTATCGCTGACGGCCAAGGCCAACGAGCAGGGTCATCTGTTCGGTTCGGTGACGGAAAAGGACATTGCCGAGTCGCTGCGTCAGCAGGGCTTTGCCGTCTCCGACGAGATGGTCCGGATGGACGGGCATATCAAGGAAGTGGGAACCCGCGAAGTGGCCGTGCGGGTGGCCTCCGATCTGAAGGCGATCGTGCAGGTGACTGTCTCGGCCGAGGACCAGCCCGTTGAAGGCGAAGAAACCAGCCGTGACGAATAACCCGTCCCGCGGGCCGAGTTCCGTTGAACAGGCCCTGCCGGGGCGTCAGATTCCCGCCTCTCCGGAATCGGAGGCGGCGGTGCTCGGGTCGATGATTCTGGACCCGTTGTGCATCGGCCGCGTGGTGGAATCCCTGACGGCCGATTCGTTTTCGCTGCCGGAGCACCAGATGATTTTCGAGGCGCTGGTGCGCCTGTTTGAGGATCGGGCGGAGATTGACCTGGTGCTGCTGCACAGCGAGCTGGAGAAGCAGGGCCGTCTGAAGGCCGTGGGGGGGGTGGACTACCTGGTGCGTGTGGCCGAGTCGGTTCCGACGGCGGCCAACGTGGAACATTATATGCAGCTTGTCCGGGAGAAGGCGATGCTGCGGGACCTGGCGTATGTCTGCCAGGAGATTTTGCAGGATGTCTGCGACGCGGTCGGTCCGAGCGATCAGAAGCTGGATGAGGCGGAGAGGAAGATTTTTCAGGTGACCGAGCGGAAGATCAGCGGGACGGCCGAGCCGCTGAAGAACCTGATTCACCAGGCGTTTGAGGATATTGACGCCCGCAAGGGAGGCACGGGGATTACCGGGGTGCCGACGGGGTTCAAGGAGCTTAATGAAATGCTGGGGGGGCTTCAGTACGGCGATATGGTGATTGTGGCCGGCCGTCCGAGTATGGGCAAGACCAGTTTTGCGCTGAACATGGCCGAGCACATCGGGGCCGACGAGGACCTGCCGGTGGTGATCTTTTCGCTGGAAATGGGCAAGCAGCAGCTTACCGAGCGGTTTTTGTGCAGCCGCAGCCAGATCAATCTTCAGACGGTTCGCAAGGGGCTGATCAGTACCGAGCAGCATCAGCAGCTTGTGGAGAAGGGATCGGAACTGGCCGGCAAGCCGATTTTTATTGACGATACGCCGGGTCTGACGCCGCTGATGATCCGGGCCAAGTGCCGCCGGCTGAAAAGCCAGTACCAGATCCAGGCGGTGTTTATCGATTACCTGCAACTGATGAGTATCGGCGGCCGGGTGGAGTCGCGTCAGCAGGAAATCAGCACGATCTCTCGTTATCTGAAATCGCTGGCCCGCGAGCTGAATGTGCCGGTGGTGGTGCTCAGCCAGCTTAACCGGTCTCCGGAAGGGCGTGAGGACCATCGGCCCCGGATGAGCGATCTGCGTGAAAGCGGCAGCATCGAACAGGACGCGGATGTGATTTTGCTGCTGCACCGGGAGTCGTACTATCACCGCGGCGATCCGGAAGAGGAAGAGGACAACTCGGCCGAGATTATTGTTGCCAAGCAGCGGAACGGGCCGACGGGCAAAGTGACGCTTCTGTTTGACGGGAACTGCACCCGGTTTCGGGAAATGTACCGGGGTCCGGTTCCGGAATATATTGATGAACCGCCGATTTAACGGACAGGGAGAGGATTCCAAGAGACAGGAGGTTTTGTATGGGAATCAGACGAATGTGGGTTGTATGGATGCTGGCGGGGCTGGTTTCGTTCTCGGCGGCCGCCGCTGAGGCGGACCCGGAGGGGCTTGCGATCGGCTGGGTGGAGACGGCCGGAAACACGACGATTACCCGCACGGAGATTCTGTCGGCGGTTCGGGCCCGGGTCGGGCAGCCGTTCCGCGCTGCCCAGGCGGCCGAGGATGTGCGTCGTCTGGCGGCGCTGGAGGGGGTCGATACGGCTTATTACAATGCCGAGGTCGCGGAAGGGGCCGTGCGGCTGACGTTTGTGGTGGTGGAGAAAAATCTCATCCGGTCAATTCACCTGGACGGCAATCAGAAGATCAGCGATGTGCGTCTGCTCAATGAGCTGGATCTCAAGCAGGGCGATTACCTGGATTTGTTTTTTATCCGCGCCGGGGCGGAAAAGCTGCGGGACTTTTACCGCCGGAAGGGGTACCCGTTTGCGCGCATCGAACTGGATGACAGCCGGCTGATTGTCGGGCAGGTTCATTTCCGGATCGAGGAGGGGCCGCGCACCAAGATCACCGAGGTGACGTTTTCGGGTAACCGGGCCTTTACGAAGCGGCAGCTTCTGAAGGCGATCAAATCCAAAACGAAGAAATTTCTGGTGTTTCCGGTTTATTATGATGCGGAGCAGCTTGCCAAGGACACCGAGTCGCTGACGGAGGCGTATCATAAATACGCGTTTCTGGATGTGAAGACGGACTCGTCGGTGCAGTTCAGCGAAAATCAGAAGAAGGCGCAGATTACCTTTACGATTGAGGAAGGGCCCCAGTACCTTGTGGATTCGATTTCGCTGAGCGGATATACGTTTTTTACGGAAGCCGAGCTGCGGACGGACTCGAAACTTCGGGCGGACTTCCTGTTCAGCCTGGATCGCATGGAGTTTGACCGGAAGAAGATTTTGAATACCTACCGAGGCGAGGGCTTCCTGGACGCGACGGTCGAGGCCAAACAGACCTTTTTGCCGGATGCGCGGGCGGCGGTGGAGTTTCAGATTACCGAGGGCCCGCGGTACCGGATCGGCGAGATTACCATCACGGGCAACCGGACGGTGAAGGATCACGCGATTCGCCGGATCCTGGACGAGGAGGGGTTTTCGCCGGGCCAGTGGTATGACGGCCAGATCGCCCAGGGCAGCGGCGAAGGCGAGCTGGAGCGCATTGTCAAGCAGGTGGCGGTGACCGAGTCGACCGTCATCACGCCGACCGGCAGCCAGCCGGACCGGCGGGACGCCCTTGTGCAGATTACCGAGGGGCAGACGGGCATGGTTATGCTCGGCGCCGGGATCGCCAGCGACAGCGGCCTGATCGGCCAGATTTCGCTCGATCAGCGCAACTTTGACATTACCGATTTGCCGGAAAGCTGGTCGGATCTGCTTACGGGCAAGGCCTTCCGGGGAGCCGGTCAGCGGTTTCGGGCGGTTTTCAGTCCCGGCACGCGATGGAGCAGTTACCTGGTCAGCTTTACCGAGCCGTTTGTGTATGACCAGCCGGTGTCGATGGAGATGGCGTTTTCGGGATTTACGCGGCTGCGGGAATCGTTTGATGAAAAGCGAACGGGGCCGAGTTTCAGCCTGACGCGTCGGTATCCGGACCACTGGAGACGGGGGGTCTCGCTACGGTTTGAAAACGTCAACGTCGGCGAACTCGAACTGGATGCGCCTTCGCAGGTCGTCAAGGTCAAAGGGGACAACCTGCTGTTTGGCACGCGCTTCTGGTTTGGACGGGACTTGACCGACAGCCGGTTTCGCCCGAGCCGGGGCACCAATTTTGACGCCGGTTATGAGCAGGTCTTCGGGGATCATACCTACGGCATTTTTTCGGGAACGTACCGGTGGTATAAGACGCTGTACGAAGACCTGGCCGAGCAGAAGACGGTGCTCGAAACCAAGCTGTACGCCGGCACGGTGGTCGGCAGCGCCCCGCTGTATGACCGTTTCTATGGCGGCGGCATCGGCTCGATTCGGGGCTTTCGGTATCGCGGCATCAGCCCGCGCGGCGAAAACGACGATCCGATCGGCAGCGACTGGATCGTGATGGGCAACGCGGAAGTGGCGGTGCCGCTGGGCAGCGAGGTGTTTTCGATGCTGTTCTTTACGGATGCGGGGATGATCGATACCGGGGGGGTTCGGACCTCCGTCGGGACGGGGTTTCAGATTATGATTCCGCAGGTGTTCGGGCCGGTGCCGATGCGGTTTGAGTTCGGCGTGCCGATGACCAAACACGGCGATGACGATACGCAGGCGTTCAGTTTTTCGGTGGGCGCCTTGTTTTAGTGTAAACCCTCAGACTTCAGAGCAAAATGAGAAAGGCAGGATAGTATGAACAGGCAAAACGGATGGCTTCTTCTGGCGGTCTTGTGCGCGGCGGCGGCGCTGGTGAGTTTTCGGCAGGGTTTTGCGGCGGGCAAAGAAACCATTGCCCCGGCCCGGATCGGCGTGGTGAACGTGACAACCATTCTGGAGACGTGCAAAAAGAATCAGCAGTGGCAGGAAAAAAGCGAGGCGGACCGGGCCCGGATGCAGGAGGAGTTTCAGCAGATGCGAAAGGACCTGGAGGCCCTGCAGGCCAACCTGCGTGCCCGCAAGCAGGGCAGCAGCGATTATTTTGCGCTGATGAATGAATACGAGGAAAAACGGGCGGTCATGGAAGGCAAGAACTCGTTTTACGAGTCCAAGTTTACGCAGGAAATGCAGATGTGGATGGAGGAGCTGTACAAGGATTTTCTGAAGGTGGTCGATCAGGTCGCCCGGGACAAGGGGCTGGACCTGGTGCTGGGTCAGGAAACGCTGGACCTGCCGGCGCCGACGCTGCGTGATTTTATGCTGAGCGTCAAGACCAAGAAGGTTCTTTTTGCCCAGTCCGGCATTGACATTACCGGCGAGGTGCTGACGGCCCTGGATCAATTGGCCCAGTAAGAGCGTGTTTATGGACTTCTCCAAGCAGGCACAGACGCAGATTTCGCTGGCCGACCTGGCCGCTCGCCTGGGCGGCCGACTTTGCGGCGGCGACGGCCGGGCGGTGATCCGCGGGGTCAATACGATCCGGGAGGCGACCGGGGAGCAGCTCTGTTTTCTGACCGAAGAGCGGCATCGCGAGCTGCTGGTTTCCTGCCGCGGGGCGGCGGTGCTGGTCGAGCGCGAGCAGCCCGACTGCCGGCCGGTTCAGGTGTGTGTGCCGAATGTGCACAAGGCGCTGATTGAGGCGCTGAAGCTGTTTGCCCCTGCCCTGACGGCCTTTGAGGGCATTCATCCGTCGGCGGTTGTCGAGGCCGATGCGCAGGTGGCCGAGGGGGCGGCGGTCGGTCCGGGGGCCTACATCGGGCATGAGGCGCAGATCGGGATCGGGACGGTGATCGGGCCTCATTGCAGTATCGGCCAGCGGACGCAGATCGGCGCCCGCTGCCGGCTGGACAGCGGCGTGGCGGTCTATCACGACTGCCGGATCGGCAATGACTGCATCCTGATGGCCAATACCGTGATCGGGGCGACGGGATTTGGCTATTCGTTTGTGGATGGGAAACATGAATTGATTCCGCATAACGGGGGGGTGATCCTCGAGGACGGGGTCGAAATCGGGGCCAACTCCTGCGTGGATCGGGCAAAATTCGGCAATACGGTGATCGGGGCGGGAACAAAAATTGATAATCTGGTGCAGATCGGGCATAATACGCAGGTCGGCAAGGCGTGCCTGATGGCCGGCCAGGTAGGCATCTCCGGCAGCGTAGTGCTGGGGGATGGGGTCGTGATGGCCGGATCGACGGGAGCGGCCGATCATATTACGATTGGCGCCGGGTCGATTGTGGCCGCGTGCAGCGTGGTCTTTCGGGATCTTGCTCCGGGCAGCCGCGTGTGGGGTACTCCGGCCCAGGAAATTCAGGCCGAGAAGCGGTCGCGGGTGTTGTATCACCGCCTGCCGGAACTGGCCAAAGAAGTCAAAGAACTTACAAAAAAGGTACAGCAGCTTGAAGCCGCAGAAAACGATAAAAAATGAAGCGCAGCTCGCCGGAAAGGGGTTGTTTTTCGGGCAGGATGTGCGGGTGATGTTCCGCCCGGCCGAGGCGGATACGGGCATCGTCTTTGTGCGGACGGACCTCGAACGGCCGGTGCGGATCGCGGTGCGGCCGGAGTCGATTGTGCAGCGTCAGCGCCGCTCGGCGCTGGGAAACGGGGATGTGTACATCGAGACCTCGGAGCACTGCCTGGCGGCCGCCTCGGCGCTGGGGATCGACAACCTGGTGGTGGAACTCAGCGCCCCGGAGCTGCCCGGTTTTGACGGAAGCTGCGAGGAGTATTTCAAGACGCTGCAGAAGTGCGGTCTGGCGGAGCAGTCCCGGCCTCGCCGGGAACTGGTGATTCGCGAACCGGTGTGCATCGAGGACGGCGACCGGGCGATTTATGCCCTGCCGGACAGCAGCGGGGGCCTGCAGATTACCTTTGATATGGATTATACGCAGCATACGGGCATCGGCAGGCAGACGTATTCGTGCCGGCTTAACGAGGGGCATTTTGCCCAGCAGTTGGCGCCGGCCCGGACGTTTGTGCTCGAGGCGGAGGCCCGCCAGATGCAGGCGGCGGGCATCGGGACTCACCTGGGGCCGAAGAACATCCTGGTCATCAGCTCGGACGGTCCCATCAAGAACAGCTTCCGGTTTCCGGACGAGTGCGTGCGGCATAAAGTGGTGGACCTGATCGGGGACCTGATGCTGGCCGGCTGCGCGGTGTCGGGGCGTATCGTGGCCTACAAAAGCGGTCATTCGCTCAATCAGCAGCTTGTGGGTAAGCTGGTTGAGCAGGAGCGAAAAAGCCGCGATCCGGAATCGGCGGGCCGGCCGGTGCTGGACATTCGGCGAATCCAGCGGATTTTGCCGCACCGCTACCCGTTTTTGCTGGTCGATAAGGTCATCGAGATTGACGGCGACCGGCGGATTGTCGGCATTAAAAACGTCACGTTTAATGAGCACTTTTTCCAGGGTCATTTTCCGGGTACGCCGGTGATGCCCGGGGTGCTGATTGTCGAGGCGCTGGCGCAGGTCTGCGGGCTTCTGTTTGCCCAGACGCTGGAGCATACGGGCAAGCTGGCGGTGCTGCTGACGATGGATCAGGTCAAGATTCGCAAGTCGGTGGGGCCGGGCGACCAATTGATCCTGACGGCTGAGACGGATAAGATTCGCAGCCGCGCGGCCAAGTGCAACTGTACGGCGCGGGTCGGCCGCGATGTGGCGGCCGAGGCGCAACTGAAGTTTATGCTCGTCGATGACGAGATGATTTAACGGATGCAGAAAACCCAAGAAAACGGAGGTTTTAAGCGGATATGAGTACATTGATTCATCCCAGCGCGGTCGTTGATCCCAGCGCCCGCATTGGGGACGGGGTGGTTATCGGCCCGTTCAGTATTGTGGAGGAAGGCGCCGTCATCGGAGACGGGACGGTGCTGGACGGGCATGTGATTATCGGGAAGAACACGAAACTGGGCAGCGGCAACCGGCTGTTTCCCAATTGTGTGATCGGCAAGTCGCCGCAGATTCTCGGGGCCGATGAAAATACGCCCATCGGCGGCCTGCAGATCGGCGACCGGAATGTGATTCGGGAGTTTGTGACGATTCATCCGAGCATGCATCCCGGAGAGACGACGGTTGTCGGCAGCGGCAACCTGCTGATGATCGGGGTGCACCTGGGGCATGATTGTGTGCTGGAGGATAAGATTGTCATCAGCAACTATACGCAGGTCAGCGGGCATTGCCGGATCGAAACGGGCGTTTGGCTCAGCGGGATGGTGGCGATCCACCAGTTCTGCACCATCGGCAAATGGGCTTACGCGGCCGGGTACACGGGGATCAATCACGATGTGCCGCCGTTTGTGATTATCAGCGGGCATTATCCGCATGAAGTGCGTGCCCTGAACAAGCGCGGGCTGGCCCGGGCCGGCCTGACCGAGCCGCAGAAGGAAACGCTGTTTGACGCGTTCAAATTTATCTGGCGCAGCGACGGGCCGATCCTCGAAAAGGTCAAAGAACTGGCCGACCGGGACGGGCTGGAGGAACCGGTCAAGTCGATCGTGGACTCGCTGCTGAACAGCAGCCGTCAGCGTTTCGGCCGTTATCTCGAACTGTTCCGGGAATAATCCTCCCGGTTTGTGATGGAAAGGAATGATGTTTGATGCAGAAACTTCGCACCGCCGTAGTCGGGGCCGGCAAGATGGGGGCCATTCACGCGAAAGTCTACAACGGCCTGGACGCCAGTGACTTAATAGCCGTGGCGGATCCCGATGCCGCCCGGGCCGAGGCGCTGGCCGCTCAGTACGGCTGCCGGGCGCTGACCGATCCGAAAGACCTCTGCGGGCAGGTCGATGCGGTCACCATTTCGGCGCCGACGACGGCGCACTGGCCGCTGGCCAAGCTGTTCCTGGAGCACCGCATTCCCGTGCTGATTGAAAAGCCGCTGGCCTCGAGCGTGGAGGAGGGCCGCCGGATTGTGGAGCTTTCGCGGGCGCAGGATACGGTGGTGGCCGTCGGGCACTCGGAGCGGTGCAACCCGGTCGTGCAGGCCATGAAGCGGCTGGAGATTGAGCCGCGGTTTATCGAGGCCAACCGGGTCAGCCCGTATCCGTTCCGCTCCGGCGATATCGGGGTGGTGCTGGATGTGATGATTCACGATATCGACATCATTTTGTCGCTGGCCCGCAGCCCGATTCAAAAGGTCGATGCGGTGGGGGTCAATGTGATTGCCGACCATGAGGATATCTGCAATGCCCGCCTTGTGTTCGAGAACGGCTGCATCGCCAATATTACGGCTTCGCGCCTGGCCCTGAAGACCGAGCGGAAGGTGCGTGTCTTCAGCCGGCAGGCCTATTTGAGCTTGGATTATTACCGCAAGGAAGGCATTGTCATCAAGACCGATCCGAATGTGGATGTAGTCACATGGATTCGCGAGCATCAGCAGGCGCAGGATTTTGATTTTTCCCAGGTTAACTGGACGGACCTGCTGCATATTGAGCAGCTTGACATTACCGAGGCCGAGCCGCTTCGGGTTGAGCAGGAGGCCTTTCTGCGGGCAGTGGCTGACCGGACTCATCGGCCGGAGGTCACGGCCGAGGAGGGTCTGGCGGCCCTCGTATGCGCCGACCAGATCCTCAGCGAGATCGGCCGGCATCCGTGGAATGTATAATCGATCTTGATATATCCGGTATATCCTGAAATATTTCCGGCTCCCCGTCTCTTTCCTTGTTTTTCTTGTTTGACAGCGGGCGGCCGGGCGGCTATATTTCAATTTCTTTGGACCGTTCGGGGAGACGTTCTATCTATAGAAACCCCGATGGAAATACACGGTAGAAACGGAAACCACAGTCGGAACGTGTGAACTCAGTCAATTGAGGAGAATAGCCGATGGCTAAATCGAAAGTGAAAGCGAAAAAGAAGACAGCAGTCAAGACCAGGAAAACAGTCAAAAAGAAAACCGCTTCAAAAGCAAAATCGAAAGCGAAAACAAAAACATCCAGGCGCGTGTATTTCTTCGGCAACGGCAAGGCCGAAGGCAACGCCAAGATGAAAGACCTGCTCGGCGGCAAGGGCGCCAACCTGGCGGAGATGACCAACCTGGGCATTCCCGTTCCTCCGGGCTTTACGATTTCCACCGCCACCTGCAAGGAATACAATGACCTGGGCATGAAGTGGCCCAAGGGGCTGGAAGAGGAAGTCAAGAAGAACGTGGCCAAGCTCGAAAAGGCCATGGAGGCCAGGTTCGGCGATCCGAAGCGTCCGCTGCTCGTGTCGGTTCGATCCGGTGCGGCCGTCTCGATGCCCGGTATGATGGATACTGTTCTGAACCTGGGCCTCAATGACCAGGTCGTGGCCGGGATCATCGAGAGAACCGGCAATGCCCGTTTTGCCTGGGATATTTACCGCCGGTTTATCGACATGTTCGGCGATGTGGTGATGGGTTGTCATCATGACCTGTTCGAGGAAGCCATCGACGCGGCCAAGCGCAAAGCCGGCGTTAAAAATGACAACGAGCTCAATGCCGAGCAGCTCAAGGAAGTCGTCGAAGAGTACAAGCGAATCTACAAGCAGGAAGTCGGCAAGATCTTCCCGCAGAATCCGTTTGATCAGCTTTACCACTCCGTGAATGCCGTTTTCGGAAGCTGGCAGGGCAGCCGGGCGGTCAAGTACCGCGTGCTGAACAAGATCACCGGCCTGCTGGGTACGGCGGTCAACGTCCAGGCGATGGTCTTCGGCAACATGGGCAATGATTGCGCCACGGGCGTGTGCTTTACGAGAAATCCGAGCACGGGCAAGAAGGAATTTTACGGCGAATACCTGATCAATGCCCAGGGCGAGGATGTCGTGGCCGGCATTCGCACCCCGCTGGACATGAAGCATCTTAAGAAAGACATGCCGAAGGCCTACCGGGAACTGACGGCCCTGATGACCCGGCTGGAGAAGCATTACAAGGAAATGCAGGATATGGAATTTACCATCCAGGAACAGAAGCTGTATATCCTGCAGACGCGGACGGGCAAGCGGACCGCCGAGGCGGCCGTGAAGATCGCCGTGGATATGATCCGCGAAAAGCTGATCTCGCAGAAAGAAGCGGTCATGCGCGTGACCCCCGAACAGTTGGATCGGCTGCTGCATCCG
>JAHDQI010000133.1 GCA_018433925.1 Phycisphaerae bacterium
ATTGGCAGATATTTAAAGGCGGTCGCCCTCCATGGGACCATCCCGGTCAATTACTGAACTATAAGTCACAGACCAATGAAAAATATGATGCGCTGAGAAATCTTGGCTCCTGGCTGGACGGCAATATTGAGTCTTCAGAGAAACTTTCGGCCGAATATGATAAAGAAAATCTTGTTTTGGCGGAAGATTATCGATTTAAGCGATGGGCGATGGATAATCAGGCAGGCCATGTGGTCGACGGGATTCTTGAACTGTTGCCGGATTTGTTTGTGCCCTCCGTCAAAAACAAGGTGACTGAATTTGTAGATATTTATTATTTCCGTCGGTTCAATGCTTTGAATTCTGACATCGGTGTTTTACTACGATCTGAAGGCAAAACACTGGAATGCTCGGAGGGATGGGGAGCTGCTGATTTGGATAGCGAAAAAAGTTTCTATCAATGGTTCCGTGTGGAAGGGGACAACGGAGGCCTGTTTGTCATTTTGCCCAAAGGAGAACCCATTGAAAAGCAGACATTTGAATTGATGGATATCCATGCGCAATTGAGGCGGGGGCTTGACGTTCACATTCCATCCTCAATGTTCGTTATCCACGCGCGGAATCCGCTCCGATATCGACTCCAACCGATTTCTGTTTCTCCTTCAGGAGCCGGTTTTTGTGTATTTGTTAACGGCACCGAATGGCCGCATGTTCTTGTCGGTCTACACGGCCGTCCGGTTGAAAGTTTTTATACACTCGAAATGGATGCCTTGGTTTTGACCGTTCCGGACGATTTTGTTATTACTGACAGCACAATCGTTCTGGCCCCGGCAGATGTACCTCCGGTCCACATCAGCCGATTTGAGCATCGCATCAAAAGAGATCCTTATATCGTCTATTGGCAGACAACCTATCCAACTGATGATCAAAGGCCGGGTTTGATTGATTTGATGATCCGTGGAGTGGATTCCGGTCTCTTCAGAGATCTGGTCCTTGTGGATTTTATGAGTGGTTGTGTCTATGACATTTCGCAGTGGGTAGAATTCTCTGACAATATCTTGAAAGCAGGTGGTTTGCCACTGCTGGAAAGTCCTCTGCTGATTGCATCCAGGGAGTCGATTCGGATAAGCCGCAATGAAAATAAAAAGGTTTTTTAAATGAACTTCCTGTTATTCATGGTGTTGATGGTTCTTGGCGGCATGCCCGCAAATGCCCTTCCAGAGAGCGGGATCGTGCAGACGGAGACTATGTATCTGTCGGGCCATGGCAGTGAGGATGCTGTGGAATGGGATTTTTACTGTACCGACGGCCGCAACAGCAAGACCTGGATGACGATTCCCGTGCCTTCCAATTGGGAATTGCACAATTTTGGGACATACAATTACGGACATCATAAAAACAAAGCATCAGAACAGGGTAAGTACCGCAAGTCTTTTACGCTTTCTCCTGATTGGAAAAGTAAGCGGATAAATCTTGTTTTTGAAGGAGTGATGACGGACACAGAGGTTTTCGTGAATGGCCATTCCCCCGGTCCAAAACATCAGGGGGGCTTTTACCAGTTTGAGTACGGCATTACGGATCTGGTGACGTTTGACGGTGAAAATCTTCTGGAGGTAACGGTCAGCAAGGTTTCCTCGGATTCCAGTGTCGAACAGGCTGAACGACAGGCCGACTGGTGGGTATTCGGCGGGATTTATCGTCCCGTCTATTTGCGTGCGGTGCCGGCTGAACACATCGTTCGAGTAGCCATAGATGCGAAAGCCGATGGGCGTTTTGCGGTCGATGTTTATCTGGATGGTATTGAGGGTGCTGACCGTCTAAAAGGAGAAATTCTCGATCCGGCTGGCAATTTGTATGCCTCTCTTTCCGCCGCTGTTAAAAAAGGCCAACCGAAGGCAGTGCTGACAACCAAACTTGTCAATCCGAGGGCTTGGACGGCCGAGACCCCGTCTCTATACCAACTTCAGGTTGATCTTTACCGCGGTGACACCATTATCCACCGTGTGAATGAGCGTTTTGGCTTCCGCACTATCGAGGTTGTCCAGGGCAAGGGCATTTTTGTTAATGACCGTCGTGTTATGATAAAAGGTGTCAACCGGCACAGTTTCTGGCCGGACAGCGGACGGGCTCTGAGTCGCAGGATCTGCTATGAGGATGCGAAACTGATCAAATCGATGAATATGAATGCGGTTCGTTCACATTATCCGGCTGATAAGGAGTTTCTGGAGGCCTGCGATGAGTTGGGCCTGTATGTGATTGGAGAGCTGGCTGGTTGGCAGAAGCCGCCGTACGACACCGACATCGGCAGGAAGTTGCTGGAGGCGATGATCAGCAGGGATGTCAATCATCCTTCGGTGATCTTCTGGGCAAACGGCAACGAGGGCGGCTGGAACACGGAACTGGACGGCGATTTTGCGATTCACGATCCGCAGAATCGGCCGGTCCTCCATCCCTGGGAAAAATTCAGCGGTATCGACACGGATCATTATGAAACCTATGAAAGCACCAGGCAAAAACTGGAAGGGCCGTTGATTTTCATGCCGACGGAATTCCTGCACGGACTATATGATGGCGGACATGGTGCCGGATTGGAGGATTACTGGAACCTGATGAGCGATTCGCCGTTTGGCGGCGGCGGATTTTTGTGGGCGCTGCTGGATGAGGGAGTTGTTAGAACGGATAAGAATGGAGAGATTGATGTAGCCGGAAACTGGGCACCGGATGGAATCGTCGGGCCGTATCGCCAGAAGGAAGGAAGTTATTATACGATTAAGCGAATCTGGTCACCGATTCAAATCGAAGCGAAACTTCCGAAGGCGGGCAATCAGGTGACCATTTCAGTCGTCAATCAGTACAGCTTCACGAATGCCGATCGGACCCGATTTACCTGGCAGCTTGTACGTTTTCCCTCTGTTTTTTCGGACGAGAACGGTCATGTGATAGAGCGGACAGGGAGTGTGGCCGGGCCGGATATCGAGCCGGGACAGTCCGAGGAGTTTGAACTATTTATCGACGAAAAGTGGCGTGATTATGATACCCTGTATTTGACCGTTACAGACGGGTATGGGCAGGGCCTGTGGACCTGGTTCTGGCCGATTCAGCCCCGTCAGGCCTTGGCACAAAACGAAGAAAGCGGCGCATCCGAACGGCCGGAATATTCCGTGGAGGGTGATCGTATCGTTGTATCCTCTGGTCGTTATCATTATGCATTCGACA
>JAHDQI010000137.1 GCA_018433925.1 Phycisphaerae bacterium
AATAGAAAATTAAGATGCAATAAAAACTGACCATCAATAATAGGAAAATATGAAAAGATAGAAGTATTCTGATTTTTTTCCATTCGTACTTAAAAAAATCAATAAACATCTGCAAACCTTAGAATATTATTCCTGCTTAAAGGGTTTGGTGAACCAGTCGGTGACGGATTTGCCGGCGCCGACGGCCAGGTCGACGGGGACGCGGATCCATTTTCCGATTTCGCGGCCGGTTTCGTCGATGGCTGCGGCGACGGCTCCCCTAGCCGAGGTCATTGCTTCGCCGGAGCGGTGAGCCACCAGGCCCCAGACATCCTTGAAGAAGACATCCCGCACATCGCCGTAGAAATCGCCCAGATGCGAGAGCACCGAATCGCGGGCCTGTTTTGGATTCCAGCCGTCAAAGGCCCGGCACCGCTGCATCGCCGCATGGCCGGTAACGGTGGTTAAAAAGCCCGCCCCGATCCCCTGGGCGATATCATCGAGAAACCGTCCTACTCCGGGAACCCGGCTGCCGAGCGACTCAAACAGATTGCGGCCGAGATGAATGTAATTGACGGTCGCTACAATAGTAAAAATATCATAGAAAATCCCGAGCTGCTCTTTCATGGCGGGCCGGGCATTGTACATTTTAATCAAATCCACCACCATGCGTATATTTCGATAAACCACCACCGCCAAATCAATCGATTTATAAGGACTGAGTGTCACAAAAATCATCACATCCCGCATACTGTCACGAACATGCCTATTGGCCTTCTCATCAATTTCCTTTAGCAGGGGCCAAATGGCCTGCTCCTCCGTCTCCTCAATCACGGCAAGAATCGGTTCTTTGGCGGGAGCTGACTCCAGGACTCCAAGAATTTTTTTTCGGGCCTCCACGGCCTGCTGACGCTGCGGTTCAGACAAATTGGGATTGATCCCCAGCCGATACAGATACCGGGCCAGGTATCGAGCATATTTGCGAAGCTGACGAGCCGTAGCCGTCTCAAAACGACCAATCTCCGGAACCATCAGCACCCGCGGCCGAGTTCCCACGGTCTTCCAGTAATACACCCCCAGCCACAGCATACCGGCCGCGATAACCCCGACAAACAAATAGCCCGCCGCGGGATGCAGATCGCGCAGGGTCTGATAAGCCCGAACCACCTCCATAAATGCGATAAAAGACAACAGCACCCCAACCACAATCAGCGTAAGCCGGATCAGTTTCCAGGTTGTTTTCAGCATGATACCGCCCTTTCTTTTATCCCAGACGCTTTCGGGACATGTTCTTATCATTGTAGCCGAAACACCTCGCCAATGTCAATATCAGATTCCGGAACTCCGGTTGAATTCCGCCTTGTTTTTCTGTATACTGCAAAATTCGAAATGAGGTATTCTTTTTGAAAACAGACGTAATCATCAGGGATATTGGAATCACCGATTATGCCGAGTGCCTGGCATTGCAGGAAGACCTCTGCGCTCGCCGCCTTGCCGACCAAATTTCCAATACCGTACTGCTGACCGAGCATAGGCCCGTCATCACGCTGGGGGCCAGGAAGGCGGACAACAAACTGCTCTGCAATCCGTCAGAACTGGCCGAACAAGGCATCGCCCTCTGCACGGCCGGCCGCGGCGGAGCCGCAACGGCCCACAATCCCGGTCAGATCGTGATCTATCCCATCATTAAACTGAAAACCCTCGGCCTCGGACTCAGTGAATACGTACACACTCTTGGAACAATGGGCAGAAAATTTCTGGCCGAATTGGGGATTCATGCCCTCTGGAAAAAAGAAACGCCGGGATTGTGGATCGAGAATCGAAAGATCGCATCGATAGGCGTTCAGGCCAAAAAATGGGTCACGCTTCATGGAATCGCAATCAATATCGAAAATGATTTATCTATTTTTAGGGCCATCGTCCCCTGCGGCCTCGATAACATAGAAATAACATCAGTGAAGCTTGAAATCGTCCAATCACCCACAATAGCACAAGTCAAAGAACGTCTTTCTGAATTATGCAAAAACCACTTCTGCGCGGAGCCGGCCATCCATGACTAAAAATACGCATCGATTTCCCGCCTGGCTCAAACAACGGATCGGAGCCGGGGCCGAATTTCAGCATACACAAAAAACCCTCCAAAAACTGGGGCTGGAGACGATCTGCACCAATGCCAATTGTCCCAACCGGGGAGACTGCTGGAGTCGGGGAACAGCCACGGTCCTGATTCTCGGCAAAATCTGCACCCGCAACTGTAAATTCTGTTCGGTCGGGCACGGCAGGCCCCTGCCGCCCGACCCCACGGAACCCGAACGGGTATCAGCTCTTGCAAAAGAGATGCGTCTTCGATACCTGGTCATCACCAGCGTCGATCGCGATGACCTGCCCGACGGCGGGGCCGGCCACTTTCGTCGGGTCATCCAAACCTGCCGTCAAGAGAATCCAGAGCTTGAATTTGAATTGCTCGTGCCGGACTTTCGCGATTGCCAGGAGCAGGCACTGGAGATTTTATCGGACTGCCGGCCCTTTGTGTTTGGACACAATATCGAAACCGTTCCCCGTCTGTATCCTTCAGCCAGGCCGGGCGGCGATTACCGGCGATCTCTGGCCCTGCTGAAAAAAGCGAAAGAAAGATGGCCCGAAACACAAACCAAATCAGCCCTGATGCTTGGGCTGGGTGAAACAGACGAGGAGATACGGCAGGTGCTAATGGATTTGCGCAGCGAGTGCTGTGATCGGGTTGCGATGGGCCAATACCTCAGGCCCGATAAAAACAGTTTACAGGTAGAAGAATTTGTAACCCCTGAGAAATTCAACCAATGGGCGGCCGCGGCACGGCAGCTCGGCTTCTCCTGGGTCATGGCCTCACCCTTTACCCGCAGCTCGTATCATGCCGAGGAAAAAGCTTCCGGTTAATATCCGTAAAATTACTGACTCCCCTCAATTATCTGACATACATCCTGATTATTCTCGGACTCAAAGAGAAATATTTTCAATTATTTTCATGCACGCATCCGTATTTTCCACTATACTTTACTATACGGATTTGCCTTGCAGCCAACATTGATTTTCTTCATCCCGTAATGCTTACGCTTGGGGACGGTTTAAACATTTAGATGCTCGATAAGTATGGAGATCTAAACATGAGACATTTTGCGTATACTCAGAACCGCCGGCTTAAAAACCGGGGGATTGCCATTGTGGCGGCATTGATTTTTGTCGCCCTGTTTTCGACACTTTCAATAGCCATGCTCTCGATGTCCGGCTCCAATCTCAGGATTGCCGACAACCATCACAAATCGAATCTCGCCCGCTCATCGGCCGAATCCGGGCTCGAATTTGTACGGTACTGGATGAACGGGATCAGCATGTCCGGCTATCTTGATGTAAATACGCGATACAATACCGTGCTGGCCAACCTTCAGTCCGGTCTCGAAAGCTGCGACATCGACTGCCGGGTCAATGACGACGGTTCTTTCAGCATTGGCGGCCTCAACAGCCCCATTGGACTGAACGAATCGGCTGATAAATCCTTTTATGCGGTGATTGATTCTCTCGGATCGGCCGGAATCCGCACACGCATAGCAGGCCGGGCCGGGGAATTCGAGCGGACGGTTCAGGCCGATTTTACCTATGGCGTTCGCGAAAGCACCGTATTTGACTATGGTGTCGCCACCAAAGGCCCCCTGAGCTTGCAGGGAAACATCCTGCTGGACGGCGTCAATATCTCCGTCGAATCCGATGTCTATATCGAAAGCGAATTTGAAGACGGCGCATTGGAAATCACCGGAAATTCGCAAATCGCCGGGGATGTCAAGATCGTCAATCCCGATGCCTACGTCACACTCCAGGGCGGCCAGGCCGGCATCGGCGGCGAAACCGGACAGGAGGCAATCGATAACCACGTAATCATAGGCGTTCCCGCCACCGATTTTCCCTATCCCAACACCGGCTACTTTGAGCAATATGTGGACGGATCGACCATTACCAGCAGTACGCTGAGCGGAGGCACTTATGAGAACATCCGCATCCCCGCCAATACCAACCCTACATTTAATGGAAATGTAGTCCTCAAGGGAGTCGTCTTCATCGAATACCCCAACCAGGTCACCTTTGCCGGCAACGCGGATATTACCGGAATCATTATCGGAGACGGAGACCTGAATGACCATTCCGGAACCAGCACGATTGATTTTCAGGGCAATGTCAGCAGCACTTCTGTCGCCAATTTACCCGTCGAACAATACGGCAACCTGACCACGGAAACCGGGACCTTTCTCATGGCCCCCGGATTTTCCGTCTCCATGGGAGGAAATTTTGATACGTTAAACGGCTGTATCGCCGCCAATGGGATTGAATTTTACGGCAACGCCGGCGGGATTATCGGCGGCTCCGTCATCAACTACTCGCCCACCCCCATGACCCTCAGCGGAAATTCCGACCTGTATTTCAACCGTTCGGGGATCACAGACGTTCCCGCCGGCTTTATGCCTGAAATCGTCATTCACTACAACCCCGTTTCCTATGGAGAAATCCATTAAGCGGCACGGACCGACAGTACAGTAATACATCGCCGCGGGCCGCCTTTACAGGGCGGCCTTTTTTATCGGTCCTCATTCTCAGAGTCATACGGCCCGCACCTGCGTGTTATGGGACCCTCAAAAAATATTCGGACATTTCTTTTCCTATCCAGTCGCCCTGCAAGGGTATCATTTCTTATATTTTACTGGGGTAAAAATAAAACGCTTCTCAAAAATAAAACCATAATCTCCCCCAGGTTAATGGAAGGAGTATGAACATGAAAAGGAATCAAAAAAAGGGTAAACACAGCGGTATTGCCATGATCGCGGCCCTGGTTTTTATCGCCCTGTTCTCCGCGTTTTCCGTCGGCATGCTGTCGATGGCCTCGGCCAATCTACAGGTCTCGAATAATCATCACAAGGCCAACATGGCCCTCAATGCCGCCCTTTCCGGACTCGAATGCGCACGCTATATCGCGGCTACGACAAATACCGGCTTGCCCACTCATATTAATTATGTCACGGATTCCCAGGCGGATGCGATCTGGAACAATCTCTGTTCGCGCCTCCAGGCGGTCCAGCTTGGGGGGCTGACTGTATCCGGCCAAACTCGAATGGACACCGGCGACGGAGACATCATCGTCACCCAGTTTGTTCCCTACCAGAACACCGGCGCCTCGTTCCAGGTCTGCTTCTACCGTTATGACGATGACCCCGACACAACCGAACGGGAAAATCTCATCGTCTACATTGACTCTTCCGGCCAGGATGGCGGGCTGAACCGAACCGTGCAAATGAATATGAAAATCCAAAAAGACGCCCAGGTTCTGAACTACGCCCTCGCCGGACGCGGCCGCATGTGGCTGACCGGCGATACCACCATTTACGGAGACATCTACAGTTCCTGGGACCGGGCGGACATCTCGCCTTTTAACATGACCAGCGACTCTCGTGTCGAAGGCACCATCAACACGGTCCTGGCGCTGGAGGATATTCTCGACAACAACTATCAGCTCGAAACCCTTGATGAAAACGGCAACCCCATGTTCGATGAAGACGGCAACCGCATCGTCAGCACAGATGACGAGATCCAGGGATACCACGAAGGCATCAATTACGAGCAGCCCGACCGCGACGACCTGCCCGGCTTGAGCATCAGCGACTACAACACATCAGACTACAAAAACATGATCGGCAGCGACTGGGCAGCGATCAACGGCTCCCAAATCTCCGGGGGCGTTCTGCCTACTTCCGGCGTCTCTACGACCACGGAATACTTTCCTCACGCCGCGGGCAGCTATAACACCCCCAAAAGCAGCAGTTCTCTGACCTTAAACCGCAAAACCTACGAGAGCAAAACCCTCAGCAATGTAGTCATTCCCTCGGGCGCCAACGCCCTCTTCCGCAACTGCACTTTTGAAGATGTTCTTTATGTCGATTGCAGAGACAGCGGTCCTTCCATGTACTATTCATCGACCTATAACAACATCCGATTCGAAAACTGCACCTTCAACGGAACCATTGTCACCAACACACCCCAGGCCCTCAATTCCGGATGGTGGATGTGTAATCAACTGTATTTCACCGGGGAAGCGACGTTTCACAACACCTCCACGTATCAGGAAGCGACCATCCTGGCGCCTCATTTTAACGTGGATATCGGAAACACCAATCCCAATCAAAGTGAAAACAACGTGCTGACCGGTGCGATCGTAGGCGGCATCGTCGATATCCGCGGCAATGCCCAGATTTACGGCACGATTATCTCGATGGCTGATACAACGATTTATTCCTCCGGTTATGTCACGAACATCGGTGTCACGCTCGAAGACGGCGGCTCGGAAACCACCGAGGCCGGAGATATCGGCGTCATCGAAATCACTCCCAATGAAGAGCAAATGCTGCCCGGAGGCATTACCAGCCCCATCCTCCTGAAACCTTTGAAATACACCTACGTGGAAAAAATATAAACAACAGACTACCCCACCTTCATAGAAAGGAAACAAACATGAAGAAGACACTGTTTTGCCTGATGATCGCGATGGCCCTGTCCTGCCTGCTGACACTCGGCAGCCAGGCCGTCGCCGATGAAGCGGAAGGAGAAATCCCTGTCAATGACTGCGAAGTGTACCGGCAGACCCCCGCGGCCATTTGTGTGACCGTCGAAGACACGGGGGGACCTGCCGAGGAAATCAGTGAATAACCGCGATAAAAAAGTGAATTCAAAGGCCGCCGCGATATCCCTTCTCGGCGGCCTTTTTTATTCATGAGGACACCCTGCTCTCAAAACCACTGAAACTCACGGAAAGAAA
>JAHDQI010000345.1 GCA_018433925.1 Phycisphaerae bacterium
CCGCCAAAGGCGGTTTCCTTATTTCTTTTCTCTCGGCAACGTTAAAACGCTGGCAAAACTCGGAAAAAACCGGAGAAAAAGCGGCAATTTTTGGCCAAAAAGCGGACAAAACAGAACAAAGAGTGGACAAAAAAGGAAAAGGAATGGACAAACTTGGCATCAGGAATAATACCTACAAAACCGCGTTTCCAGCCCAGAAACAAGGAAATTCGCAGATTTTACTTGATTATGACAAACCCCGGCTTTCCAAAACAGCAATTCCGGGTAAGCTGATGAGGAAACGAAAAACACACTTATTTGGGAGAAAGAAGATGGGACCGTATCGTCAATACCAAATTCTGCCTTGGCTCGCGTTTTGCTTTTTGTTTATTTTGACCGGCTGCAAATCCACGGCCGTAACGGAGGAAACCATCGCCCAAAAAGACGACCGCATGGAATGGTGGCGCCAGGCGCGGTTCGGCATGTTCATTCACTGGGGCCTGTACGCCGTCCCGGCCGGGACCTACAACGGCAAACAGGTTCCCGGCATCGGGGAATGGATTCGCCGCAACGGGCAGATTCCCGTGGAGGAATATGACCGGTACGTCGATCAATTCAACCCGGTCGACTTGGATGCCGACTCGTGGGCACGCATGGCCAAAGACGCCGGCATGAAATACCTGGTCATTACCTCCAAGCATCACGACGGCTTTTGCCTGTGGGACTCACGCCTGACCGATTTCGACATCATGTCCACACCGTTCAAACGGGACATTATAAAAGAACTGAAGACCGCCTGCGACCGGCATGACGTCAAGCTGTGCTTTTATCATTCGATCATGGACTGGCACCATCCGGATTACCTGCCGCGGCGCAGTTGGGAAGCCGAGAGGCGCCCGGCCGGCGACGCCGACTTCGAGCGGTATGTTACCTACATGAAAGGTCAGCTCCGCGAACTGGTCACCCGCTACGATCCGGCCGTGCTCTGGTTTGACGGCGAATGGGAAGATACCTGGACACACGAGCGAGGCAAAGACCTGTACGTCTATGTGCGGTCTCTCAAGCCCGACATCATCATCAACAACCGCGTGGACAATGGCCGCAAGGGCAGTATGAAGGGCTTTTCGCAGGAAGGGTATGCCGGCGATTTCGGAACGCCCGAGCAGGAGATCCCGCCGACCGGCCTGCCCGGCGTGGACTGGGAGACCTGTATGACCATGAATGACACCTGGGGCTATAAAACCGATGATCAGAACTGGAAATCCGCCAAGACGCTGATCCGGATGCTGGTCGATGCCGCCTCCAAGGGAGGCAACTTCCTGCTCAATGTCGGCCCGATGGCCGACGGCAATTTCCCGCCCGAATCCGTGGATCGTCTGAAAAAAATCGGCGACTGGATGGATGACAATAGCGAGTCGATTTATGGAACGACGGCCGGCCCCTTTGCCGATCTGCCGTGGGGACGCTGCACGCAAAAACAAAAGGGCGGCAAAATTCTGCTCTACCTGCACGTCTTCGACTGGCCCCGCGACGGCACACTCCTCCTGCCCGCCCTGCACAGCCCGGTCAAACAATGCCGCCTTCTGGCCAATCCCAAAACGCTGGACTATACCCAATCCGGGGACGGACTCCTGATCTTGCTCCCGGCCGAAGCCCCGGACCCGATCGACACCGTCATCGTCCTGGAAGTCAAAGGACCGCTTGACATCACGGAAAAAGAAGAAAGGCAGAAAGTAGAGGAGAAATAGAAATGATGCAGAATATGAAATTTCAAATACTCTTGACAGCTATTATCGCCGGTATCCTGCCTGTGGGCGGGTGGATCGCCGCTGCCGAATCCCCGCAAAGGCACATTGCCATCCATGAAGACCGGGGCTTTCCCATGCATAGAGTCATTATCCTGACCGATATTGAAGCGGATCCGGACGATACACAATCGTTGATTCGGTTGCTTTTGTATGCTAATGAAATAGATATCAAAGGATTGATTGCTACAACCTCCTGCTGGCAAAAAACGAGAGTGGCTCCTGAATCCATAAAAAAAATAATTCAGGCCTACGGTAAAGTGCAGCCCAACCTTACTAAGCATGATCCCGGGTTTCCTGAGGCAGAGGATTTATTGAAGATTGTGAAACAGGGCTTGGCGAAATATGGAATGCAGGGAGTGGGCGATGGAAACGATTCACAAGGTTCGGACTGGATTATAAAAGTGCTCGAAGAAAAAGATCCGCGCCCCTTGTGGATCTCGGTTTGGGGAGGCGCCAATACCCTGGCTCAGGCATTGTATAAAATTGAAAATACAAAAACAGAAACGGAAGCCAAACAATTCATCGCCAAACTCCGAGTGTACACCATCTCCGACCAGGACGACAGTGGGATATGGATTCGAAACAAGTTTCCTGCTTTATTTTACATGGTAAGTCCGGGCGATCATTACGGCAGCGCCACATGGAGTGCAATTAACAGCGTTGTGAAAAACAGGAACAATGAGGAGATCAGCAATCACTGGCTGGCACAAAACATTCAGCAAGGGCACGGTCCTCTGGGTGTCGCTTATCCCGATGTCGCCTGGGGAATGGAGGGGGATACCCCCTCGTTTTTGTCATTAATACCGAACGGACTCAGCGACCCGGAACATCCTGACTGGGGAGGCTGGGGAGGACGTTACGAACTATACATTCCGAATTTTGCGGAAACCAAGAAAGGATCTTCGGATGTTCCACTAGCGCCGGAGACAAGGGCCATCTGGACAAATGCAGCAGACAATTATACTCCATATATTGAAAATGAATATGGGCGAGCGGTTCGAAAGGACACGGTTTCCTTCACCGATAACAAAGTGACGTTATGGCGCTGGCGAGAGGACTTTCAAAATGATTTTGCCGCCCGAATGGATTGGTGTATCAATTCCTATCCGCAGGCCAATCATCCGCCCGTTCCCGGATTAGGACATCCCGAAAACATTACGGTACACTCCGGAGAGGGATTTGGTTTGGATGCCGGCGGCAGTACCGATCCGGATGGAGACAGTCTCAGTACCCTGTGGTTTCACTATCCGGAGGCGGGTACCTATAAAAAATGGATAAAAATCGAGGGAGCGGAGAATGCGCATGGGATTTGGGTAGTCGCTCCTGAGGTTGAAAAAAACGAAACCGCCCATTTTATTCTGAGAGTTACAGACAAAGGGAATCCTCCATTATCCAGATACAAGAGAGTCATCGTGAATATATTGCCAAAAAAGTAGGGCGGTATCCCTTGGGGAATGATTATAGTTCATTCCATTCGGATCTTTCACAAGTCCTGAACCGATCCGCCTGCCGGATTTCTTCCGCCCGGCAGGCGATGAAAGATTTGGTTTAGGATACGGACCGCCCTCATACAATGAAAGAACGGATCAAAAAAAGGAAGGACAGCAGCATGGCAAAAAAATGGACCCTCGGCCTTTACTTTCTTTATCTTTTTATGGCGATTCCGTCCTGGGGGCAGGCGGAAATGGATTCTCCGCCGGATCCGAACCTGGTCAGAAAAATCATTACGCTCCCGTTCCCCCAGGCCAAGAAGGAATTGGATCAATTACCCGATCACGAGAGGATACGCTATGGACTATTCCTTGCGACGATTCATGTTTCACAGTTTCGAAATGATATAGCCGGGTTTCAATTCTGTGAATACGCCGAGAAGACCGCTGCGGACAATCATCTGCCGGCTGGCAGGATCTTCTTTACCAAAGCATATATTTATGAGCGGCAAAACGAGATGGAAAAAACAATGGCTTGTCTGGATCAGGCGGCTGCCGCTCTTCGGGACGCCAATGATATTGATTTTTTGAAATCCTGTTTGTCCTGGCTGGGCACAACCACCTATAACTATGGACTTTTTGAAAAGAGCCGAAAGACACATGAGGAGCTGATTCAATTATGTATAAAGACAACCGACCTGGAAGGCGAAACCAAAGCCCTCTTTGACCTGGGCGAAGTGTATTATCGGCTGGGCAATCTTCCCCTGGCCAAACAGGCCGCCGACCGGGCCATGGAATATTATCAAAGCCGGGCGGATCACAAGGGGATGGCCGACTGTCTCAAACTGCTGGGAAACGTACTCAGCGCCCAGCAAAAACAGGAAGAGGCCAAAGCGTATTATAGTCGCGCCGTACAGGCCTATGAAGAGGCCGAGGACCCGCACGGGCAGGGCAATTGCAATTTCAATCTCGGCCTGATCTGCATCGATTTAAAGCAATACTCCGAAGCCGTTGAGCATCTGATGAAAGCCCGTGACTTTTACATGCAGTCCGAATCTCAGACAGGCGTCGGAATCGCTCAGATGGAACTGGGCAGGACCTTCCATTACCTTCAGGAATATTCCGAGGCCCAGCGGTGTTTTGAAAAGGCGGAATTGCTGCTGGCAAAAAATTCAAAACACCGACTTGCCCAAACTAAAGAATATTTCGGCGATATGAGGGTCTCCCAGAAACAACCGGAGCAAGCAATGAAATTATATGTCGCAGCCGCCGACCTGTATCTTGAAATCAATAGCAAGAAGGACGAACAGAGAGTCAGGATAAAAAGCAAAAATCTCAGGGTACAGTAAAAACGCCTGCCGGGAATCATCCGCCCGGCAGGCGCAGGTTTTTGGGGGCGGGGCTTTTATTTGCGGCCAATCCGCGGCAGAGTACCGAGGTATTCGGTCTTGGGCAGTCCGCCGGTCAGCGGCAGGGCGTATTCCATGAATGCCCTGGTCATGCCGTTGCCTTCCTTATTGATGAACTCATCCGGCAGCGACTTGGTCTTCTCGGCCACGTTGGACAAATCGGTCCGGAAGTACTCGACCTTGTAGTCGCTCCCGCTGCCGACGCGCCGCATGGCGACCGAGCCGTTGTCGTGCTTGATTGAATACTGCACCGCCATGCGTCCGCACATGGCCGCCTCGTCCCGGTCCACTTCCGATTGCAGACCCGCGAAACTGCGCTGCAGGTAGCCGAACGTATCGGCCCGGACGCGCTTGACCTTCAGCTTGGTCTTGACTTCATTGGCCAGGAAGTCAGCTAATGCTCCCGTGCCGGAAAGCTGTACATTGCCGTGCGCATCTTTTTCTTTGGTTTTGGCCAGCTTCTCGGCCCAGGTGACATGATCGGTATCACAGATGCCTTCGCTGACGGCCACCACGCATCGGCCGAGCTTTTTATAGACGGCCTCCACATCAGCCAGGAACTTTTCCATCGCCACCGGCCGTTCGGGGACATACACCAGATGCGGACCGTCGTCATCACGCTGTTTGCCCAGCATGGCCGCCCCGGTCAGAAACCCGGCGTGCCGGCCCATGATTACATCAATCTTGATGCCCGGAAGGGCCCGGTTGTCCAGGTCGTCGCCGATCAGGGCACAGGCCACAAACTTGGCGGCCGTACCGAAGCCGGGGCAGTGATCCGTCACGAGCAGGTCGTTATCAACGGTTTTAGGTACGTGAAAGGCCCTGAAATTAAAGCCGACTTTCTCAGCCATGTTGTTGACCAGGTAGCAGGTATTGGCCGAGTCGTTGCCGCCGATGTAGTAGAAATACTCGACATCATACTTCTGGAATACGTCAAGAATCTTCTTGCAGTATTCCTCATCGGGCTTGTCGCGGCTGGAGCCGAGGGCCGAGGAAGGGGAAAGGGCCAGCCGGGACATGGCCTCCATGGAAATCTGCCGCAGATCGATGAAATCCTCCTTGACGATGCCGGCCACGGCGTGAACGGCCCCGTAGAGGTTGTCGATTTGCTGGTGCTTGCCTGCTTCGGATATCACCCCGACGAGGGAGGCGTTGATGACGCCGGTCGGGCCGCCGGATTGACTGACTACTGCATTGGCCATAGAAAAACCTTTCTTTGCATATTGAGATACGATTTTGTTATTCCGGGCACAAGAGTATAAAGGTCTGCCGTACAAAATCAAGGACAAAGTAGGGCGAATTATCAATTGGGCCTGCTGCTAAAAACCCGGTTTTTATTTGACAAAGGACGTTCTTCTGTGATAAAAGGAGAGGTTGGGGATGGAGTTCCCCATATAACCGCCACCGTGGCTGATGACTCCTGCAGCAGATGTCTGTGGGAGTTTTTTTATGACTGTCGCAGCGGATCCTTAACTGATGAGTGCGTGATAGGCGAAAATAACGATGGGGCAGAAATTTTTATATTTGGGTCTTGCCGGTGCGCTGGGGACGCTTGCACGCTACGGGCTTTCCGGGCTTGTTCACCGGGTCTTTTCTACGACGTATCCTCTTGGGACAGCGGCTGTAAATATTGCCGGCTGCCTGCTTTTTGGTTTGTTCTGGGCGATTGCTGAGGGCCGTTTGACTATCACAGCCCAGATGAAGATGGTCCTGTTTCTCGGTTTTTTTGGCGCTTTTACCACATTTTCGACGTTCACGTTTGAGACCACTCAATTGATGAATGATTCCCAGTGGCTGCGGGCAGGGGGCCATCTTTTTTTGCAAAACGGCCTGGGTCTGCTGGCGATGTATGTCGGTCTGACAGTAGGAAAATGGATATAGGGAATAAAGGAGGTTGCGATGCAATTGCCGTCGGAAGCTCAATTGGTGCGGATTTTTATCGGGGAGGCCGACCTATGGGAAGGCCGGCCCCTTTATGAGGTCATCGTTGGCCTGGCTCGCCAAATGGGCATGGCGGGTGCGACCGTCCTGCGCGGATTGATGGGGTTTGGGGCACACAGTCGCCTGCATACGGCCAGGATCCTGAGACTTTCGGAAGACCTGCCGATTGTCATTGAAATTGTCGATAAACCCGAGCGGATTGAAACCTTCCTTCCGGAACTGGATCGAATGATTCAGGAGGGCCTGGTTACCCTTGAAAAAGTGACCGTTTTTGCCTATCGCTTTCAGGAACAAAAGGAATGATCTTCGCTGTCTCAATCGGTATTTGAGTCCGGGCGGTTTCTGTTTTGGGAGTGTTGTGAAGGCAATTTCGGGCTTGACAGGGGCTTTGGAGGGCGATAGAATCCGCTTTTTGTATTGTGGTGGGAGTAGCTCAGCTGGTTAGAGCACCAGATTGTGGATCTGGGGGTCGGGGGTTCGAGTCCCCTCTTCCACCCTTGATATGAGCCTGATAATGCAGATTATCAGGTTTTTTTATGTCCACACTGTCCCTATGGCGTAATTTTAAGCTCACTTTGAGTTCGCCCTCCTTTTTTACCCAACTTGAAAAGCGATTCCTTTCGCGGCAAGGGGTTTTCTTTGTTTTTGGGCTGGAAATGCGGTTTTTGGGCGGTTTTGTGGGTATTATTCCTGATGCCAAGTTTGTCCATTCCTTTTCCTTTTTTGTCCGCTCTTTGTTCTGTTTTGTCCGTTTTTTGTCCAAAAATTGCCGCTTTTTCTCCTGTTTTTTCCGGGTTTTGCCACCGTTTTA
>JAHDQI010000113.1 GCA_018433925.1 Phycisphaerae bacterium
GAACCATAAAGGATATTGCCGATTGCCCGAGTCGCTGTGGGCCATATGCCATGGATTCGATCAAAATTTAAATAGACAAAATATGCATATTAACCATAATAATTCTTGTTAAAAATTTACTACAAGGCGGTATTCGGAAAATCTTAAGTGTTTATTAAAAAAAAACTTATACGATTCCTTGCCCAGCCTTCCAAGCTGGTCATGTCGGTTCGATTCCGATCGCCCGCTATTTGCCTATGATGGACCCCGCCGGTCAATGGGTGTCTAACTCTGCCGGTGTTCAAAGCTTAGGGCGATTTTACATACGTTTTTCGTGATGGTTTTTTCTCCAAAATGCCTACATCTGCCAGTGTTTGCCTATGCCGGTACGCATTCACTGCAAACAGCCGGCTGAGTTCGGCCTCGGATATCGATGTACTTCCGGTGGGCCTCAAAGAGCAGTTCCTCGGCGGCTTTTGTCGTGTAGCTCATCACGATCGCATAGAGTTTATCGCCATCAATCTCGTATCGGCCGTCCGGCTGGAACCTGTCAAAATCGGCTGTCTACGCAAGGGCCTTTGAAATCGGCTCGCCCATATTATGGTAGAGACTTGCATTCTTAAAGGTATCGCAGATCATGATTATTCTTTTGCTGTAATGATATTTTCATCCGCCCACTGCGGGTAATGTTCCAATGTCCAGTGCATAAACTCGGTGAAGCTTTCCTCCTGTGCCCATCCGTAGGGCGGCAGCAGCCGCAGTGGAAAACGGGGATTGGCCGCCTTGGCAAAGAACTTATCGTACGCGCCGTCCACATGGCCCTGCGGGCCGACGATACGGAATAGGTTGTTCAGAATATCCTCCAGTTGAGACGTATAACGGCTCAGTTCAGACAGACGGCGGTCCGTACCCGCCTGATAAAAGCGATTTGCGCTTTCCCAGTGCATGGAAGCTACCGAGATCAGCAGCCCGGCCTGCAGACCCAGCGAGCAGGCAGTGGCAAAATTGAATTCCGTCAGGAAATGCTGCATCGTCGGTGCTTTTCGGACGAGCGAAAGTATCTGAAAGGGTAGGCCGGCCCCGTTTTTTGTGGCGATGAGGTTTTCAAACTCTTCAGCCAGCAGCTGATACTCGTTGGGGGTGATCAGACGCTTGGAACGCGGGCTGTTGTAATGAAGGAACGAGCAATCTTTAAACCGGCCGGAAGTTTCGGTGAAAAACCGCCTGATCTCGGAAAAGGTGCATTCTCCCCAAGCCGGCAAAGAGAGCTGGAACAAACGCAGTCCCCTGCGCCGGGAGGCTTCGATTCGCTCAATGACCGTTTGGAGTGACAGCGAGATAACCCCGATCATCGGCTCGCCGCCGCCGTCTTTCATTTCTTCATAAAAGACACGGGTAATCCGGTCAAACTGAGAGTCACTGACGGCATAACCTTCCCCCGCGGTGCCGAAGATATAAATGTTTCGTGTGCCGTGCTGAAGGATATGGCGGATCTGGCGGCGAAAGACGGCTTCTTCCAGCTGATAGTCTTCATCCCACGGGACCGGGCAGGTTGCCAAGATACATTGCTTATAGCGCTTCATAGAAATCTCCTCGACTATGTCAGCCATCCATTTCGCTCCCAGAGCGGCAGATTCAGAAACTCAGGTTCGGGATAGGCCGTCTGCCTGGCTTTGTTCAGTATATCGAGGCTCAGGCAGTTTCCATCGGCCGTCTTTAAAGC
>JAHDQI010000260.1 GCA_018433925.1 Phycisphaerae bacterium
AATACCGCCAATATTTTCAAAATCCGCCATGCGAATTGTTTCCACATGACAGTCTTTATAACCGGCATTGAGCTTCATCTCCGGAATATTATTCCCAGTCGGATCATCTTTCATCCAGAAGGTAAAACTCTCGTTCAATGTCCCTCCCGATATGGCATCCATCATAGGAAGCTTCCCGGCACCCGTCCAGCGATGCGAAGAGACCCACATTTTGCCGCCGTGCGCCTCGTTGTTTTGTGATTCATTATAAAAAATAACATCACAGGTCATCAGGTTGTCTCCGCCCGCGTCAGTGGGCTTAAAGGAAGGGCTTCCATTCTCAAACTTGGTCCAGTTCCAGAACAGGAAATAGGAACAATTTAAAAACGGCACTTCGGCACTGCCGGCCCCTTGGATATATTCAGTCTGCCAGTCCGGATCATGAGCCGACACAGGACAGTCAAAATAGGCCGGGGATTCCATGTAGTTGCCGAGGGTTTCAATAACGGAACCCCCGCTTAGGGCGACATCTGTACCGTAATAATATTTCAGACGCATCGGAACAGTCTGCCACCCGTCTGCGCGGCCCTGAATCGTAGGCGGAAGTTTACCATCATGACTGGCGCTGTAAACAGAAACCGCCTGCAGGATCGAACGCTGATTGGTCTTGCAAACCAGCATTTTCGCGTGCTCTTTGGCCTTGCGCAAAGCCGGCATAATCACACTCAGCAGCAATGCAATCACCGCAATTACAACCAGCAGCTCAATCAGCGTAAACGCCGTTTTACATTTGCACATAAATAATCTCCTGTTCCGACCTTCCTTTATCGTCTCTTCTGAACCGTTCGTCCATCCGACAGACTCAACTCAAGCATCCGCGGCTGCGGCTCACAACAGACCTTTCCCGTTTTCTTCATCTGGCAAAGCATCCGCGCCGCCAGGATTCCAAGCTCGTACTCATCGATCACAACCGAAGTCAGCATACTGCGAAACACCGAATTGCGATGACAATCGCCAAATCCTACAATCGAAAGCTCATCCGGAACCCGAATCCCCATCCGCTGCGACAACCAGTACAGCGCCTCGGCTTCATTGTCATCACTGCACACAACCGCTGACGGCCGATGGTCCGCAAGCAGAATCCCGGCCAGCATCTTTTCCCGTTCCGCCTCCCGATCCGGCCCGTCACCGGCCGGACCAAAGACCACTCGCTCCTCCGGCAGGGCAAGACCTGCCTCCGCCATCACCTGACGAAGACCGCGAACATGCGATTCGGCAACTTCATATTTATAAACGCCGAAATAGCTGATATCCCGATGCCCGCTGTCCAGCAGCAGCGATCCCGCCATGCGGCCGACCTCTTCACGATCCCATGTCAGCGTCGGAACGGAAACGCCCTCGACCCCTCGGTGACACAGAACCACCGGAATCCCGTTGTCAATCAATAGCTGAATCTGAAACGCCGGCGTCTTGCCGCTCGTCGATGGTACAATCGCAATCCCGTCGATACCCCGATGCAGAAGCCGAAGAATGATATTGCCCTGCTTGTCCACATCATTATTCGTCTGGCAGACCATCGTCTGGTAACTTTCCGAATACAGAAAATCGTCAAATCCCTGCGTCAGGGAAGGATACAGACTTCGGCGCACCCCCGGCACGATCACGGCAAACATTTCATGGCTGACTGAGTTGGAAGATGATTTCGCGGCCGTCAGAAAGGTTCCTTTGCCTCGAACCCGATACACGATCCCCTCGTCTTCCAGTTCGCGAAAGGCCTGCCGCACGGTACTGCGTGAGACTTGAATCTTGTCACATAAATAATTTTCACTCGGAAGGGCGTCGCCGGGGCCGAAACTGCCGGCCGAAACCTGCGACAGCAGATAGCTGCGGACCTCCTGCCATTTATGACCTGATTTCCCCCTCGTCTCCCTGATCGGCACCTGGTGTTTTTCGCTGGACATTGTTGATTCCAATAAAAAACATATTGTATTTAAGTTGTTCGTACAAGTTATATTATCAATCGTTCCAAAACATGTCAATACTTTATTTTAAAAATTTTTATTCCCCTTCTCCAAAACCCCCGGAAATAAATCGTAACTAATTATAAACAATATACTTAAAATATTTCTTAAAAAGCCGACACGGCCCGCTGCCCGGTAATAAAAGCCACCCCGGCCGGAGATGTCATCAGGGCTCGGCCCCAGTGTCCGGCCCCTCGAACCATTAAAAATCGCTGCTTTTCACCTATTTCCACCCCAAACACATGCTCCAGGTACGTCCGATAAATCCGCCATCGAACCAGCCGATGGCGTCCCTGAAGCATCGCCGCCGGTCCCCGGGCCAGGGAACTGTCATCCGGATTGCAGTCGTTTTCCCCCACCAGGTACAAAACCCTCCGCATCGGATACCGCTGACGGATTCGCTCCGGCGTAATCTCATGCCGACGATGATACGAATACAGATTCTCCAGCCCGTATCCCCAGTCATTAAACCCCTTCGGCGGATTCTCCAAAACCGAAAAACGCCCGCCCGTCCCTTCCACATACCGCTCCGGCGTAAAATATACATACGAAGACGGAGCCATCACAAGATACTGTACCTCGATATCCTTCTCCCGGGCGACGGCAAGCTCAAACTCATTGCCCGCCGCGTAGCGACCGACCATCTGCCCCCCCGCCGAACGTCCCAGAATCACACCCGTCCTCAAACTCGGAAATTTCCCCCCGCACGCGATATCACCCAGGATCTGATCGATCACATCAAACGAACTGATCCGCACATCCCGGCCGTTATACACCCCCTGTGATGTGCCCCAGAACGGCCGCACCTTCCAGTACAGAAGATCCGCCGGCGACCCCGACGCCGCCCGCTCCCTGAGAATCTCCGCGGACAAAAAATGCGGTGCGATAATCAAATGACGATCCGCGTTTCCCCCTGCCTTCTTCACCACAGCCAGGGCATTGTCATAATAATCAGCGGCATTATAACTGGAACTGTGAATCGCGAAAATCAGGTTCTCCACCGATTCGGCCCCCGCGGATAGATCGTGAGAACCGGCAAACGGGAATTGCAGAACAGCCCCCTCCCACCGAATCGGATAGCGTTTTTCAACGATCTCAAATGCCGCCTGAGACAGGGAAATCCAACTGACAAACCAAAAGAGTATAACAGCACGACCTCTCATTCTGTCCATCTCACAATCCCTTCGCCTTTTCATACCCAAATCGGTACAGCTCACTCCTCGTATGGGCCTGCTCCATAATTCGCCCCAACTGCTCAACGATCTCCGGATGCTGATCGGCAATATTGTGCCGCTCGCCCAAATCCGTCTCCAGATCATACAGTTCAATCGGCCCGTCCGGACGGCGATCCACTTCCAGCCGCACGCCTTTCCATCGCCCCATCCGCACGGCCTGCTTGCCTCCCTGCTCAAAAAACTCCCAATACAGCCACGCATGCTGCTTCTGCTTGGATTCCTGTCCCAGCAAAATCGGCAAAAAGGAAATCCCGTCAACCCCCGCCGGCGCGGAAGCCCCGGCCAGTTCTGCCCAGGTCGGCAGCAAATCCCAAAATGCGCTGACATGATCCGTCTGTCCGCCCGCTCGAATCCGGCCCGGCCACCGCACAAGCAGAGGCACCCGAATCCCCCCTTCATACAAATCCCGCTTCATCCCGCGCAGCGGACCGCGGCTGTGGTTGAAGTCCGGATCGTTGCCCCCCTCCCGATGCGGCCCGTTGTCGCTCGAAAACATCACAATCGTACGCCCCTCCAGCTTCAGTTCCCCGAGCAATTGAATCAGCCGCCCGATGCACCGGTCCATCCGCGAAATCATCGCCGCATGTCCTTTTTGCGGCTCCGGCCAGTCCTTCTCCGCATACACCCCCAGCTCCGGCACCTCCATGCCCTTCTCCCGCGCCTCGTTATTGGCATGAGGAATCGTCAGCGCCAGGTACAGAAAAAACGGCCCTTCGGCGCTGTCCCGAATAAACCGCTCCGCCTCGGCCATAAACAGATCATGCGAATACACCGCCTTGTTCGTCGAAACCCCGCCGGGATGATGCGGCCGCCCGGCCGGACGTTCCACGAGATTCCCCAGCGGCACCTTCTCCTCGTTTCGCCAGAGGAATTCAGGATAATAATTGTGCGCATGGGCCTGATTCAGATACCCAAAGAAATAATCAAATCCCTTCCGGTTCGGAATTCCCGTCGAGCCCGCCTCTCCAAGGCCCCATTTCCCGATCAGGGCCGTCCGGTAACCCGCCTCTTGAAGAATTTCAGCCGCCGTCACATCCTCCGGCCGCAGCGGATCGCGGCTGTTGCCCCGGATGAGCGCTCGGCCGGTATGCAGACCGGTCATCAAACTGCATCGCGACGGGGCGCAGACCGTGCTGCCCGCGTAATGCTGCGTAAATCGAAGCCCCTCGGCCGCCATACGATCCAGATGCGGCGTGCCAATCGCCTCCTGCCCGTAGCAGCCCAAATCCCCATAGCCCAGATCATCCGCCAGAATATAGATGATATTCGGCCGCTCCGCCGCCGAATCCGCAAGATCATTCTGACAGCTCGACAGAAAAACGACGGTCAAACCAGAAATGACCGACAGGATTACCCGCAAAAGCCATCGCTTCGATTGCCTCATACCAGATTCCCCGTAAAGCCGATTTTAACCATACCCGCAAGAGTGTATCCGATGCCCTCGGCCGCCGCAACCGCTTCCGCAAAAAAATCAGCCAAAGCAGTCTCTCCCTCAATCATTGTAAAACCGATCTTTCCGCTGTATACTCTCCCCCATGAAATATCGACTAATCGCCTGTAAAGCGCTAAAACCGGAAATCGAGCTGTGCAGAACCCAAAGCCCGCATCAGATAGACATCGTCTGGATGGAGCAGGGCCTGCACAACACCCCCGACCAGCTCCGCATAGAGCTTCAGGAAAAACTCAGCACAGCCGCCCCTTCATGCCAGGCCGTCCTGCTTGGCTACGGCCTTTGCGGCAACGGCATTCTCGGCCTGTCCTGTCCGCTTCCGCTGGTGGTCCCGCGCGCCCACGACTGCATCACCCTGCTGCTCGGCTCCCACCGCCGGCATGAGGAATATACCGCCAAACATCCCGGTTCCTACTTTTTCAGCGCCGGCTGGATTGAGGAAAGCCGCATGCCCGGCCGGGACTATGACCGCCGGCTCCTCGAAGAATATACCGCCAAATACGGACCGGATAACGCCGATTATCTTCTCGAGGTCGAACAAAGTTGGCGAAAACAGTACAAGCAGGCCGTATTCATCGACTGGGGTCTGCCCGACAATGAAAAATACATCCGGTTCACCAAAGACACTGCGGCCTACCTCGGCTGGGAGTATAACCAAATCACCGGCGATCCCGCTCTGTTGCAGCGGCTCCTAAACGGATGCTGGCAGGAAGAGGACTGCCTGATCCTGCCTCCCGGCCGGACCGTTCCGGAACTGTTCATCGGCCCCTCATCAATTGAGAGTCAGCCATGAGGTATACGCTGACCTGCCTGATCCCCGCGACCCTCTTCCTCGGATGCGTAGCGGCCATCTATCTCCTCGAAATCCGCCTGCTTTTCAAGTGGTTCCGACGCCGCATTCGAAAACAGCCGACCGCCCGAATGCTGACCACCCGGCCGGCGGCAATCCTTCACGCCCTTTCCGTAACGGGCCTCCTTTGTCTTGCATGGGCCTATTTTGTCGAGCCGTATCGGCTGGAGATCTGCACCTTCACAATTCCAACCGACAAACTCACGAATACATCCTTCCGAATCGTCCAGATTTCCGATCTGCATTGTGAGAAAAAAAGCCGCCTCGAACCGCGGCTGGTCGAAGAAATAAACCGGCTCAAGCCCGATCTGGCTGTCTTTACCGGCGATGCGCTCAATGATCACCGGGCCCTTGACCTGTTGCGCCACACCCTGCGGGACATAATCGCCCCGCTCGGAAAATTCGCCGTCCGCGGCAATGTCGATAACCGCCGCTGGAAAGATATCCCCCTCTTTCAAAACACCGGCTTCATCGAGCTGACGATGGATGCCCTCACCGTGGAAAAAGACACAGAAAACATCGGACTTTGCGGCATCGATGAGGCCCTCGGCCGCCGCAGCCGCCAGGCCCTCAAAGACCTCCGCCCCGAGCGCTTCAATATCCTGCTGTTTCATACCACCGCCCTCGTGGATTATATGCAGCCGTACCCGCTGGATTTGTACTTGTGCGGACACACTCACGGCGGGCAGGTCGCCCTGCCGCTGTACGGCGCCCTCGTGACCCAGTCCATTCACGGCAAAAAATACGAAGCGGGTCTCTACAAAGTCGGCTCCCTGTGCCTCTATGTCAATCGGGGCATCGGCATGACCGGCCGCTGGGCGCCCCGGATCCGCTTCTTCGCCCGGCCGGAGATCACGGTCTTTGATATCGTCCCGGCAGACCCCTCTCCCGATTCCGAACCGAGAAACCCTTCCCGCACAAAAATACAAGAGAAAACCCAATGGAATTAACCGAAACTTTCATTCTTTGCGGTCTGGCCGTCGGCCTGGCAATGGATGCCTTCGCCGTCTCCATCGTCAGCGGGTCTGTGTTCCGAGACCTCCACATCGGACACGGCCTGCGCATGGCCCTGTTTTTCGGCGGCTTCCAGGCCCTCATGCCCCTGCTCGGCTTCACAGCAGGGGAACGACTGCAAGAATGGACCGATCCCTTCGATCACTGGATCGCCTTCGGCCTGCTGACTTTTATCGGAGGCAAAATGATTCTCGAAGCCCTTCGGATCAGGCAGGTCGAAAAAAAACCGCCCGATCCCTCCAATCTGCTGGTCCTGCTGGCCCTCAGCATCGCCACCAACATCGACGCCCTGGCTGTGGGCATCACCCTGTCCCTCGTAACCGAACATATCGCCCTGGCCATCCTGCTGATCGGCCTGATCACATTCGTAATATCCTACATCGGCTGGGAAATCGGCCGCCGAATCGGCCATTTCTTTGAAACCAAAATCGAAATTGCAGGCGGCCTGATCCTCATCATCATCGGCGCAAAGATCCTCCTGCGGCACCTGCTTTTCTGAAGGCTATCCAAAAAACGCTCAAAAGAGTCGCGATTCAGCAGAATTTATCTTGATCCGCGTTTTCAGACAAATAAAATGGAACAAAACACAAAACAAAAGGAAAGGAACCGCCTTATGAGGAATCATACCATGCGAAAAAGAATGGCCCATGGAATCCTTGGATTGCTTATCGTCATCTGCGGCTCCTGCGGCTCACACACTACGGAGAAAACCATGCGCATTTCAGGCACACTGAAGAAAACGATCCCAGCCCGGCAGATTACAATAGAGAAAATGATTCTCGCCAATGACTACTTCATGAAAAAATGGCCCGACCCCGGCAAACCCATCGTCACCAACAAAACACGCCCCTCCAACATCTGGACGCGCGCCACATATTACGAAGGCCTCATGGTCCTCTATGAAATCGACCCCCGGCCCCATTTATACGACTACGCCGTCGCCTGGGGAAAAGCCCACAACTGGAAACCGGCCTACGGCGACCCGCTGACCCGGCACGCCGACAACCAGTGCTGCGGCCAGACCTACATTGACCTTTACAACATCGATCCCCAGCCCCAGCGCATCGAGCCGATCAAGAAAAACATCGACAACATGGTCAACTCCGATAAAAGCGATGACTGGTGGTGGATCGATGCGCTCCAGATGGCCATGCCCGTCTTTGCCCGACTCGGTGTACTGACCGGCGACAATCGATACTTTGACAGAATGTACGACTTGTACAGTTTCACAAAATACAAACACGGCGGCCGCGGCCTATACAATCCCGAAGATCACCTGTGGTGGAGGGATGCCGATTTTGTCCCCCCTTACAAAGAACCCAACGGCGAAGATTGCTACTGGTCCCGCGGAAACGGCTGGGTCCTTGCCGCCCACGCTCGGACACTCGATCTGCTGCCCGCCGACGATCCGCATCGGGACGAATACATCCAAACCTTCAAAGACATGGCGGCCGCCCTGCTGCCCCTCCAGCGACCGGATGGATTCTGGAATGTCAGCCTGCATGACCCGACAAACTTCGGCGGCCCCGAAACCTCCGGCACCGCTTTCTTCGTCTACGGTCTGACCTGGGGCGTCCGCAATGGCTATCTGGACGCACAGACGTATCTGCCCGCGGCCGTGAAGGGCTGGAACGGCATGGTCCAAAAAGCCCTCCACCCCAACGGATTCCTTGGCTATGTTCAGAGCACCGGAAAACAGCCCTCCGACGGACAGCCGGTCACCTCGGATTCCGTCCCCGACTTTGAGGATTACGGCCTCGGCGCCTTCCTCCTGGCCGGAAGTGAAATGGCCAAACTGGCCCAATAACCCTAAGGAAAACACTTGCCATTAAAAAGCCCCGGCCGGGAACCAATCCCAGCCGGGGCATCCTTTCACAGAACGCGATCCCCACCTCGATAGAACCGCGCGGCCGCCCGCTTAATCAACACAGGCCGATTGCGGATACCGCTGACATTCCAGCCACCGAGAAGCAAGCATCGCAAAGTCCGAAAGCATCACACGGCAGTCCCCATCCAGATCCAGGGCCCCCAGCGGATCATCCTGATCTTCCACGCACACCCACTTGTCCGTCTCAAAAGCCAGGTAAAGCTGGGCCACTTCCACCGGCTCCAGAACCTGGCTGTAAATCCGCACATCGTCGATATACCCGTCTACGGACAGCTCCGTCTCCCGGCCGCCGATCGAAAGCGGCGCCGCCGCCGGCGGATAGGCGGACAAATCCAGCACGATCGATTCATTTTCATCGCCGGCCGTATAGATCGTATAGGTCGTCGTGGCCGGATTATAAATCACGGTAATCATATGCCACTGTCCGTCGCCGACGTTGATCTGGTCGTTGCCGTCCGCCCAGAATTCAACCCCATCATCCGGATTGGTAATAAAGACGGCCTGGTTGCGGAGATCGCTGTCTACGCCGAACAGCCAGCCGGCCGTGCCCGGATCCAGCTTCGAAAGCGGCAGTCTCCAGCCAACATAGGACTTTTCCTTATACCAGAAACTCGCCGTAAAGCCCAGCGGATAGAAATTGAAGAAGTCCGCATCGGCAATGGTTACATAATCGCCATCATTGAAAAACTCCAGCACGCCGCCGCCGTCCAGTCCGCCGCCGGGAGTATAATTCGGATCGCCCGGCCCGGTTCCGGCCATCGACCCGTCATGCGCCGGCGCACCGGCCACGGTCTGAGCCACCGAATCCGTCAAATCCCCGTCCAGCTTCCAGTGCCCCATCAGCCGCCGTGTCCACAGCCGCGCCGGGGCCGACGGCGCCGAAGGTGTCAGCCCGCTGTAGGCAATGCAGTAATACTGACCCTCTTCGGCAATCGCAGCCCCCGTCACCGTCAGCGTATCCGTATCCGTTCCTGAATAAATCCCGTTATCCGATAGAGTAACATCCGGATCGCCCGCCTTAAACCACTGGTAGTGCGTCGTCACGTCCGAGGCCGTCACGGAAAATGAAGCATCCGGATCGGCAACCGCAGGGGCCGGATCCGTCAGAATCGTCGGCGTAGCGCCCTTGGTCACAAACGACCAGATCGGCCCGAGAACATTATTCGGGTCCCCCGGCCCATACGGAGTGCCCGTTCCGTCATCAAAACCTTCCTCAACACTCCAGGTATACGTCATCCCCTCACTCAGGGTAATCGGACCATACGAAACATTCGGGTCCGTCCAGTCCGTATGCGGCACCGAACCCTGATAAACCAGTGTCTCTTCGCTGTCACCCCAGTACACATAATGAACCAGAATGTCCGGGTGCACCGCGTAATCCTCGTTCGGATCCACACCCGCCTTCCAGTGCAGCGTCAGTTCCGTCTCGCTGCCTGAGATCAGCGTGCCCACCGACCCATCCGGGTTCTGCGGCATCGGATTCGGTTCCCGTGCAGCCAGACTCGGAGTCGCCGTCAAAATCGTGCCGCCGGGAATCGTCTCCGTGTCCACCACAATCGATCCGGCTCCCCGCTCGCCCGGCGTGGTGTCATAAGCGCTCAGATACCCGCTGGCAATCCACCCGTCGATCACGCCGCTCAGGTCCGCGCCCCGAACAATCAGCGTCCCGCCGTGA
>JAHDQI010000162.1 GCA_018433925.1 Phycisphaerae bacterium
AAAACCAGCCAGGCCTCCGGGCAGTTTGTATAGACAAAAACACGCACCTCGGCCCCCTCCGGCCAGCTCCAGTGCGAACCCCAGCCGCCACGCCTCCTGCCCAAGCCCGCGCTGAGATACACCATCGGCTCATCGCTCCAGAGCGATTGGCGAAACCACGCCAGGGGTTTCTTAAAACCGCACAGGTCAAACAGCCCGCGCGTCCAGCTACGGACCGGCCAGCCGGCCGCCTCGCCAAGATAGTCAATCCCGATCCACAGAAACTGACCCGAAACATAATCGTTGTCCGTCACCGCTTTCCACGCGTCATACCCCAGGCTGTTCTCGCTGCCGAGAATACACCGCTGCGGATACGTCCTGTGATCCGCTTCGTAAAGCCGTTCCTGGTAATTGTACCCGACTACGTCCAGCAGGTCGGCAAACCCCACCGCGTTCGACACCGGCGCATTGGCCAGCGCCGCCGTCACCGGGCGGGTCGCGTCCAGACTGCGCACCGCCTCGGCCAGCGGACGGGCCAGCTTCGTCAGGTGCTCAGCCGGCGGATGATCGGGCCGGTACTGATCGCCCATCGACGGATGCGAAAACGGATCGTTGGCATAGTCCACCTCGTTGCCGATGCTCCAGAGGATGACCGACGGGTGATTGCGGTCGCGCCGAACCAGATCCTCAATGTCCCGCACCGCCCACTGCGCAAAGACCTCGCCGTAGCCGTCGCGGCCCGGCCGGCCCTTGTTCCACCCCTCGATCCACTTGTTCTTCGGCGGCGTAAACTCATCAAACGCCTCATCCATCACCAGGAAACCCATCTCATCACACAAATCCAAAAACTCCGGCGACGGCGGATTGTGGCTCGTGCGGATCGCGTTGCAGCCGAGGGTCTTCAGTCGTTCGAGGCGATTTCGCCAGATCGCCTTCGGCACGGCCGCCCCCAGCGGCCCGGCGTCATGATGCAGACAAACGCCTTTGATTTTCATCTTGTTGCCGTTCAGGAAAAACCCCTCGTCCGGATCAAACCGAATCGTCCGAATCCCGAAACGGGTTTTCACCTCGTCGCGCCGGGGATCTTCACCGGCGATCAATTCCGTATGCAAAGTATACAAATGCGGCGATTCAGGCGACCACCGTTTGGGATCGTCAATTCGGAGGGTGGCCTCAATCGTCTTGCGCCCCCCGGCCGGGAGGAAAGAAGCCTCCGTTATGGTACGCTGCGGCGGCAGGCCCGATTCAAGGATCATCAATCGAATTTTGACCGATTGGTCTTCCTCGCTGTCATTTCGAAGTTCGGTGCGGATAGTCACTTCCGCCGTTTCATCGGTCACCGCAGGGGTCGTGATAAACGTACCCCAATGGGCGATATGCAGCCGGTCCGTGATGACCAATCGCACCGAACGATAAATCCCCGAGCCGGTGTACCAGCGGCTGTCGGCAAAATCCGAGTGATCGACCTTCACCGCAAGAACATTTTCCTCGTCGAAACGCACATCCTCCGTCAGGTCATACGCAAAACTGATGTATCCATTCGGCCGCTGGCCCAGGGTCTGCCCGTTAATCCACACCTCCGCGTTCTTATACACGCCGTCAAACTCAATCATAATTCGCTTGTCTTTCCACCCCCGGTCAAGCCGAAACGTCTTGCGATACCACCCGATCCCGCCGGGCAGATACCCCGTGCCGCTGGCCCATTGCTCGCTGTACGGCCCCTCGATGCTCCAGTCGTGCGGCAGATCCACCCGGCGCCACCCGCTGTCATCCAGCTCCGGCCGCTGCCCGGCGCCGGCCTCGCCCTTAAAAAACCGCCAGCCGAAATCAAAATCCTCGACCCTCCGCCCGCCGGCCCTCTCTTCGGCAGCAGGACGGCACGAAACCGTCAAACTCAGCAGAATCAGAACCCAACCGATCTGTTTGCGGCTGTGTTTTCGCATTCGTAAGTCCTTTATTAAGTGCCGTTAAAGGTTCGTTTACGAGCCGGCTTCCGCCGCGGCCAGGGGAAGTTTGACCGTAAAAATCGTCCCCTCCCCGGAAATCGACTGCACCTCGATGGTCCCGTTGTGGCCGGTCACGATCTTTTTGGCAATCGGCAGACCCAGCCCGGTCCCCATCTTCCCCTTCGTCGAATGAAACGGCCGAAAAATCGTCTCCGTATCCTCGATCCCAGGCCCGTTATCCTGCACACGAACAAGCAGCAGATTCTCCTCCGGACGCCGCTCCGTGCAGATCGTCACCTGCCCCGTCTGCGGAGGGGCCGCCTCGATCCCGTTCAGCAGCAGGTTCAGCACCACATCCCGCATCCGGTCCGGGTCCGCCGGAACCTGTCCGAGGTCTTCATCGAGCTGGGCGGTCAGGCCCACCGACCGCTCCGCCGCCTGCGGGCGAACCATCTCCACCGCCGACTCCACCAGCCGGTTAAACTGGCACGGCTGCAGCGACGGACGGTCTTCCTTGCTGAACTTGAGCATATCGAGTACGAATTTTTCGATGTGACTAAAATTCCGCCGCAGGATCCCCCAGCTCTTGCGGGCCTGCTCAAAATCCGCCCGCCGAAAACTCTGGTCCATCACGTCAATCCCCGTACGCAGCGCCTGCAGAATATTCTTGATCCCGTGCGACATATTCAGCGCCGCCTGACCGGCCTCGATCATCCGCCGCTGCTGGGCCGCCGCCTGCTTGCTCTGCAGCGAGCTGAAGGCCACCGCCACCATCGTCTCCCCCGGATCGAACACCAGCTCGATCATCCGGTCCGCCGCCGCCTCCGGCCCCGCCGGCCGAACCGGCGCATCCGACGATTCATACAGCAGCACCGTGCCCCCGCAGCGGATCTGATCCTGGGTGCGAAGCAGCGTCGGCCCGCTGATCCGCTGCTCGTTGACAAACGTCCCGTTCGAGGAGTTCAGATCGCGGATCATCCACTGCCCGTCCCGAAACGATAGCTCCGCGTGCCGCCGCGAAACAGAGGGGTCCGGCAGCAGAAAATCCGCCTTCTCTTCTGTCCGCCCCAAAATCTTCGGCCAGGCCTTTGAATCCAGGTCAAAGGCCTCCTTCCGAAGCGGACCGGTAAGAATCATCAGTGTTGCCATGCCCGCATTATAACAGCCCCCCGGCCCCGCGAAAAGCGCGGATATCGAAATCGCCGCCCCCGCAAATCCTCACACCAGCAGCTTGACCGCCGCGGCCGCCGCCAGCACAACCGCCAGCAGATTAAACAGCTTCTGCGGGATCACACGCAGCAGAAAAATGCCCCCCGCCGCCCCCAGCGCAATGGCCGGAAACGTCACCAGGTTCAGCGTCAGCGAATCCGCCGTAATCAGCCCCAGGTTCACATGAAACGGCACTTTCACCCAGTTGACCACAAAGAAAAACCACGCCGCCGTCCCCACAAACTTCCGCTTCTCCAGCCCCATCGCCAGCAGGTACAGCACCATCACCGGCCCGGCCGCGTTGGCCAGCATCGTCGTGACCCCCGCCGCAAAACCCATCGGCCAGGCAAACCACGTTCCCCCCGACGCCTCGCTGTCCGCCTCGCGCTTTCTGCCGAACATCGCAGGCGCCTTCAGCCCCAGCATCACCAGCACAATCCCCCCGATCAGCGGCTCAAGCTGACGGTCCTCGACGCGACCCAGCAGCAAAAAGCCCGCGACAATCCCCGCCAGCGCCGCCGGCAGCAGCCGAAGCAGATGCCCCCACTGCGCATGATGCCGATAATACCCCGCCGAAAACAAATCCGCGAAAATCAGCATCGGCAGCAGCACCCCCACCGACTCCCGCGCCGGCAGAATCAGCGCCATCAGAGGAACCGCCAGAATCCCCACCCCCGGCAGGCCCGTCTTCGAAATCCCCACCAGAACCCCGCAACCGCACAACAGCGCCCACGCCCCGCCCGTCAATTCATACGCAATCCATCCCATCGGCCATTATCCTTTGGAGAGTTTTTCTTCAAGGTTAACGACTGGAGTATAAAGAAGTCTTTTCCGATTTTTTTTGCTCCGCAACAGTCCTCTCATTTCCAATTCCATCAGATCCGTTCGTGCAGTCTGATAGGCAATATTGTGGCTGATCCGGTGCGACTGAATCGTATAGGTTTGATTCGGATGCCGCAGGGCATGGCTCAGCAGAGAACGCTGTCTATAATTGAAGTCTGCCATCGCCCGCAGAGACTGTTCCAGTGCCTGGAGACGCGCGGATTTTCGGTGGATATAGGCATGCAGTTGCTCAATGGCCCTTTGGATAACCTCCAGGTGATACAG
>JAHDQI010000237.1 GCA_018433925.1 Phycisphaerae bacterium
CTTGGCGCCGGCGGCTTTGGCCTTTTCCAGCACGGCGGTATTATACAACGCCAGCTCCCCTGCCAGCGCCGGAAATACTGTCTTCCATGACTTGTCATCGGAATCAAAAACCGAATAATCGCCGACCGTCAGCTTGCTGTACTCCTCCTGCAGAATCGGCAGCACAAAAGGATTTTTAACGGTGACCCGAGCGGCTTTAACCTGCTCTTTGCTCGGATAAACAGCCACCACAAACACCTCCTCCTGCCAGGCCGACAACACCTCCGTTTCCGGAGACTGGAGCACCTGCACCCGTTGGGTTTCCGGATTGGCCATCTGATACTTCGCCAGCACGGAGGCGTTGTCGCCAACGGCCTTGGATTTCATATCAGGGGCAAACAGGTTAAACGCGATAATCCCCGGAATGACAATCACAAACGGGATGAGCAGCTTCATAAAAGCGGAGAAAACGATCCCCTTCTGTCCCTCCGCCAAGGACGCTGAGCCGAGTGTTCGTTGAGTGATATACTGATTCAGGCCCCAGTAATAAAAGTTCGGAATCCACAAGCCAAGCAGCAGGGCCGTCCAGGGCAGGGTGACATCGTCTTTCGGCAGGAACATATTCAAACGCACCTTGTTGAGCGTCATAAACCGCTCCATCGCCCCCTGCCCCTCCGAAAAGGTTTTGACGCCGACCGCGCCGGTACTGACATCCTCAATGTAGGAGGCCTCCTGTACACTGCCGAGCATCTTGAACGCAAAAATCAAAATAACGGCGCCCCCGACGATCAGCGCGCTTCCCTGGATCAAATCCGCCCAGGCACAGGCCTTCAGGCCGCCGGCCGCCACATAGAGCATGGCAATAATCCCGATTACCAGCGAGGCCTGCGCAATAGTGGGAACGAATCTCATGTTCATCTCTTCGGCCATCGTATTGATGGTCAGCGCCCCGGAATAGGTAACGGCTCCGAGCAGCAGCATATAAATAAAGATTGTGGCAACCGCCATTAACGTCCGGGCCACCGCGTTATAGCGATACTCCAGAAATTCAGGCATGGTATAGATGCCCGCCCGAAGAAAATACGGCAGGAATCCAAACGCCACCACCACCAGCGTGATCGCGGCCATCCATTCATAGCTGGCAATGGCCATCCCGATGTGGCTGGCGGCGTTTCCGCTCATGCCGACAAACTGTTCCGAGGAAATATTCGCGGCAATCAGAGAAAACCCGATCAGCCACCAGGTCAGCCCTCGTCCGGCCAGAAAATAGTCCTCTCCGGATTTTTCATGTCGGCTTTTGTACAGCCCCAAACCCACCACACAGACGACAAAAACCACGAAGATGACAATGTCCAGTATTCCCATCGTACAGTCTCCTAAAAAACGTTTGCTCCATTGGTATATAAGTTTTGTGAATTATCCAATATTTGCTTTGAAGATCAACAAAAATGTGATTTTTCAGGACAATTTATACTCGCCGGGTCCGGTATATAACAAAAAAGTTTCCGGCAAATATTACCACTCGCCGAATTGAAAAAACTCTCCTTCATGATCTTCCTTCGGAAGTACCAGGGCTCCGATTTCCGGATGACTGCGGCTGAATTGCTCAATTTGCTCAAGGGACATTACCATAAACGCTGTGGACAATCCATCGCATACGGCCGAGTCGTCTCCTCGTACCCAGACAGCGGCTTTATCCTGAACCGGCCTGCCGTCGGCCGGATGGATCATATCAGTCCCCCGCCGCAGACCGGAACAACTCATTGCCCCATTAAAGACTTCATGCGTCCTCATTTCCTTCTCCGGGTTACCCGGACTGCTCAAGCGGATTTTCCACCCGGTTTTTGCCTCCGGAGAACACATGGCAAGAATGGAACTGGACCCGGCGTGAATCAGGGCATTTTCAATCTTCCATTCTTTCAGAACCCCGGCCATTTGATCCACGGCATATCCTTTTCCAATGCCTCCTAAATCAACCATCATTTCATCGGCTTCGACCGTTACCGTCATCTGATCGGGATGTAATCGGATTCGATTCATACCCACCGATTGAAGTGTTTTCTGAATCTGCGCAGGCCTCGGCGGCTGTGTCTTCCAGAGTTCCACCAGCCCCCCTACCGTGATATCAAAGGCCCCGTTTGTCTGCTCATAAACCCATTGCGCCGTTTGCAGGCATTCCATCGTTTCCGGAGAGACCACGGCCGTCTCGCCTTTTTTAAGCCGTGCGATTCGGGTCATATCGCTGTTGGGAATATACCGACTCAGCAGTGATTCAAGGCGATCGGCCTCTTCAAAAGCCGTCCTTGCCGCCTTCGAGGCGTATCGTGGGTTGTCATGCCGGATCCAGATTTCAAAGACCGTGGCCATGGCCTCATGACTGAAACGTATTGAATCCTGTTTTTTCATCTCCCGCAGCGGCTCCATCCATTGATTCTTTGCCTGTTCTTCGATGTTTTCTTCTCTATTTACGCCAGACCCTGCGGCCTGATCCCACAGGTCCTTGCGCAGAAATCCTTTCCATTCCACACCCGGACGCAGATAGACAGGGCTGTCAAAAAGAGGCACGTACAGATGCCGCCTGCCGGGCGGCGGGGTTTCATAAAGCCGCTTTGCGATCTCCGGTTCCAGGGCCGCCCCGGCCAGAATCAGGCCGGCGGCGGGCTGCTCCGGATCGACATGGTCCCAGTAGCCCACCTGCGAAAACCGGCGAAGGTACCACGGCCACGGCCAGTAATCGTTGTTCGATGCGATGACCTGGATATAGAGGTCACGGCCTTCCGGAAGTGCCGAAGCGATTGCCTTGACCTTTTCAGACATGGTGTAGATATCTTTGCCGGTATGCCCATAGACGTAGGGATTGGAAACAGCGGCGGCAAACTTTGTATTCAGCAGGACACTCTGGATCAGCGGGCTGAGCAGACCGAAGACGAGCAGAACCGATACCAAAGCGATTCTTTCCGTTGTTCCGGACAGATGCTTTAAAAACTGATCGGCCGCGATACCTCCCAGCAGGGCCATTCCGAATAAAAAGGACAAAACGTTCCAAGGCGTTTTATAAGGGATGGCAGAATACAAAATGGTCAAAATCAAGGTAAACAGCGCCAGAAAACGAGGGAGAGAAAACGGCTGTAAATCCCGCCTGGTGAGAATCGCGACAAAAAAGCCCAGCAGCGAAAGGGCTACAATCCCATCTTCGTTCCAGGAAATCGGCTCAATGAATTCAATCCAGGTCAGCAAATCCAGATAATACCACCATGGATGAATGTGGATATGCATGGTTTGCGCATGAGAGAAATACAGCCAATAACTGCGGATGGATTCGGAAAGTCCCTGCGGATGCGTGCCGAAGGCCGAAAACAGCACCGCCCAGACCCCTATAAAGGCGGCCCCGCCCCAGCACAGATTCACAAAATGAAGCGGCCGCGGTTTTTCGAACTCTTTTTGCGTATGCAAAAAAAGAAGCCCCCCCGCCAGAAGAAACGACAGGACAACCGAAGCAAAGGCAAGGATGCAGGTTTCCTTGGTCGCAAACATCAAGCCGGCGAAAAGCCCGGTCAAAAAGGCCCACCGGGGACGGGGATTTTTCAAATACCGCCACAGGCAGCCCAGAAACAACCCCAGAAAAAAGACCAAAAAAATCTCATGGATGTAATAACGACTGTAAAATACAAAAGCCGGCGAAAACGCCAGCAGCCCTGCCGCAAACACAGCCGCCCGGCACCCAAGGCCGTCCCAAAACAGCAGCGGAAGCAACACAAGCAGCGTGCCAAAAACCGCCGGGACTGCCCGCAGAAAGGATTCCGTCAGTTCCGCAACCGCGTTTTTTCCGAACAGGCGGGCGGCCGCCAGACTGATGTAATGAAAGGTCGGCCCGTGATACTCAAGCGGGTCGTATTCATACCTGCCCTCCTCCAGCAGATGGCCGAATTTGACGGCATGCACCGCTTCGTCCGTATGCATGGGACGGATTGAAAGAAGCGGCATCCTGACGGCCGCGGCCGCGAGCAGGAGAAGGCCGATCCAGAGCAGGTATGTTCGCGTCATGGCTGACTCTTGCCGAAAACCTCTACTTCGATAAAGTGGTTCATGTCGTTCTGATTATTCCCGTTGCTGTAAATGCGTACATACCGGGCCGGGGTCCCTTTGCCGTCAATCAGTTTGCCTTCGGAAGTGCCAACAAAATGTTTATCCGTCCCCACACCCAGGCCGCTTGAATTGTCGATATCATTGTTAAACAGCGTCACTACATCGGTGATGAATTCCGGATCGGGGCTGACCTGCACAATGACATCATGATAGACCCGTTCGGCCTTGTGGTACTGCCAGAAGACAACCGCGTAAATCTCATAGACCTCTTCGAGATCAATCGTAATCCACTGCGGAAAGGGGCCCATCTCAACAAGCGACCCGTCGCTGGCTTCCTTGTCCCCATCGGTAATCATCTCATAGGAGCCCAAAATCGGCTCCGTTTCCGAACCGGTCACCGGCTTGCCCCTGGAAATCAGTTTGGTTCCTTCGGGGGCCAGAAACGGCGGGCGGGGCTCGCCCAGAGGTTTTTCGAGGTTTTCCACGCCGACGATATTTTCCGGCGTTCCGACAAACTGGGGTTTCGGCAGGACCAGCGGGATCGGCTTCATTGAAGACTGCGATTCCGATACGGCCGAGACCTCCATCGGCTCAGACGTCTGTATCTCGGCTTGTTCCTGTCCCTGCCCGGTCGGCTCCTGCGGGGCAGGCGCCGGCTCCTTTTTTTGACAGGAATACAGGCCCAGTGTAAAGGCGGACAATAGGATCACTCGTAGGATTTTGCTGGTCATTTTCTCAAATCTCCATTCATCAGTTACATGATTTCATTCAGTTTCCACGGATCCCGCATAACGCGAAACCGCATTCGGTTGGCCTGGTCATTGTGGATAAATTCTTCTTTTAGCGGATCCCATTGCAGCGGTCTGCCAAGAAGCATCGCGATATTGCCCAGATGGCAGATCGAAGCGCTTCGGTGTCCGATTTCAGCAGAAGCCACGGGAGTCTTTCGACTTCGCACGCAATCCAGAAAATTTCCCTTATGATCGTCACTGTAGTATAACCGAATCTCGCCGGGTTTAATAGGTGTTTTCAGGATCGACTTCGGATGGGCGGAAACTCGGCCGCGGCCGACGAAAAGCCGGCCTTCCTGTCCATAAAAAGTCACCCCTCCGCTTCCGCTGCCTGTCCTGCACCGCAGGGTAACCCCGTCGGCATAGGTATAGGTAACCTCCGGTTGTTCCGCCGTATCAAACAAACCGCTCGACGGAAAAAGCCCCCGGCCTTCAATTCGAATCGGACCGGTCATGTCCGTTCCGTGCCCCCACTGGGCAATATCGAAATGATGCGATCCCCAGTTGGTCATTTGCCCGCCGGAGTAGTCGGAAATAAAGCGAAACGTATAGTGACACCGCTGCCTGGTGTAAGGCGCCCAGGGAGCCGGACCAAGCCAGAAATCGTAATCCAGTTCTTCAGGAACCGGCTCCTGCTTCCAGCCGTCCGGAGAACAGTGAACATTATTGGGAGGAATCTCCACCAGAATATCCCGCAATTTCCCAATGCGGCCGTTACGGATCATCTCGCAGGCCCTGCGAAAAGTCGCGTCCGACCGCTGGTGAGAGCCGGTCTGGAAAACCCGGTTGTGCCGTTTGACCGCATCGGCCAGCAGGCGTCCCTCGCCAAGGGTCAACGTCAGGGGTTTTTCGCAATACACATCCTTGCCGGCAGTCACCGCCGCAATCGCGATCGGCACATGCCAGTGATCGGGCGTGGAGTTGACGATCACATCGATATCGGGCCGGGAAATGACCTCGCGAAAATCCGTCGTTCCCGAAGAAGCCGTCAACCCGGCTGTCTGAAGGGCCTTGTCCAGATGCTTTCGGTCGACATCACAAACTGAAACAATCTGCGTATTCGGCTGACCGAGAAAACCCCGCAGGTTGCCCATGCCCATCCCGCCGATGCCGATACAGCCGATGACAATCCGGTTGGACGGGGCGTTTTGGCCGAAGACCGAAGAAGGTACAATCGTCGGAAAACCAATTGCCCCTCCGGCGGCAAGAGCGGAATATTTTAAAAACGCTCTGCGGTCGCAGGAACCGCTTGCTTTTTGTTTACGCCGTTTCATGTTAATAAGAAAGCCCCCTGTTTTAGAGTCTGCCCAGGATCATTACGAGGAGGATCAGCAAAATGCAGGCCGGCAGCAGCAATTTCAGACTTTTTTGAATCGAGGAACCCCGGGCCATGTTTCCAATGGCTTTCGGAATCATTACCCCTCCAAATAAACCGACGGCAAAAATGATGCCGAAAACGCTGCCGAAGTTTTCAGGATGCTTGGAATAGGTCACTCCGACGATGGTGGGAAAACAGGGAGCAAAAGCCAATCCCGCGCAGACCGCCAGGGCGCTCATCCAGATCGCTGTACCTTTCATCATGGCCAAAATCACCAGGGCCGCGATGAGGGCGGCACCCGCCACAAACCAGCTTCCGTGTGTCGTAATCACTTCAATCTGGCTGGCAATCAGACGCCCTGCCATCATGGCAATCGCAAAAATGGACAGCATCTGCTGGGCGCTGGCATCAGCGGCCTCCGAAGCCATCGTTGGAAAATCCTTCGTAATGACTTCCTTGCCATAGGGGGCCAGCCAGTTGCAGAAGGACGATTCCAGGCTGATATAGCAAAAGAGCGCCAGGGCGGCGACGAGAACAGCCGGTTCTTTCAGCAAGGCAAAGGCATCCTGCACGGAAAAGCCCGCCCGGACTTCCGGAAAAGTGGCGAAGAAAACCAGGACTACAGGCAGCACTGCCAAAACCGCCAGCGAAGAAACGGCTTTTTCATACGTGGTTTTTCGAAACAAAAAACTGACTAAAAGCGGGGTTACAAAAAGCCCTAACCCGAAAAAGACATTGCCGAGATTGCTGGCGGCCGCGGGATTTTTGCCCTCGAAAAGAATCACGGGGATCAACGTATTGCCCACTGTGTTGAGAGACATGGCCCCGAAACCCAGCAGCAGGCACGGCAGCACAGCCGCCATGAAGGTTTTTCCCTGGGCCAGCACGAAAATGCAGGCGGCCGTAACCAGAAACCCGAACAGCGCGACCGGCATATATCCGATCTTATCGACAACCACCCCGGTAATCAACGAGGCAATCAGGCAGGTAAACATAAAGAGGGAAATCAGCGAACCGAATTTCGCCTGGTCCATGTTTAACCGCGGCATCAGCTTGACCCCGATAGACCCCAGCAGCGAAAAACACATCCCCAACCCGAACACACACAACAACGCGACGGCTTGTACCATAAGTAGACCTCCTTATCCAAGGGTTTCCGGTTTGTTTTCCTTATCCATCTGTCTGCGAACAAGACCATACAAATACAGAACCGCGATACACACAAATCCCAGCGCACACCAGCGATGCAGATCAAATAAAAATTCCTGTCCCTCCGTACCAAAAAAATTAAACATGCTCAGAATCATACTCAGCGCAAGCGGCAGAGCCAAAAAAATCAGCGTCCAGAAGCCCAGTTTCAGGCAGACGGCTGAATCACTTCGAAACACCATCCCCTGCGCCCAGCCAAGGGCCAGTAAGGCCGTACATCCAATAAACACCGGAGAGAATGTCGCGTGGATCATCAACAGCCAGCCGCTCAGGCGGCATCCGAATAATAACGGGCCAAACCCGGTTAGAAACAGCACCGTGAAGGAAAGCAAACCAAGCAGCAAAATCAATTTCTTCAGCCGCCCGATCCAGTTCAATTTCTGTTCAAGAAAAAAAAGGGTAAAGACATGAACTTTCGTGCGAATGATATCCATCAGCCGCCATCGGCCGGATGCACTGAACGGAAACAGCAGCGTGTGCAGGCCGATTCCGCCGAGAATAATCAAAAAAGTAACAATAGAAATCCAGCGAAACGTCATTGCCGATCCTCCATGGCCTTTTGTGAAATCACCGCCGCCGCTTTCATCGCGTACACCACCAGCACCAGGGCAATCAGTCCGCAGGCCGCCAGCGTAATGGCTTTCATCCATGGCCGAAACACAAAGGAAAAGTTAAATGCCCAGACATACCACCGGCTAAGCCCCTGCAATTGGGTCATTTCGATCAGCCGCTCCTGCCCGGCCACAGGCGAATCAACCGGCACCTTACCAAAGAAAAACGGGCTGTCAGTCGTGTGGCAATCCGCACAGCTTTTGACTCCCAGAGACTGCTCGCCCGGCCGCACATCATGGGCCATCGCCCAGGCATACGGCTCGGCGGCCGTGTGAACCAGAGAGGACAGTTGTCCCTGCTCGTCCAGCCGATACAGCCGTCCCCCGCAGATATAAACCGCCTCCTGTCCGGCCTCCGCCGGAGCCAGTTTTGCCAGCACCTCCGCAATCTGCTCCTCGGTCAGGGGTCTCCAGCCGTCCGTTCCCTGCTCGGCGGCCGAAAGAATAGAATCCGCTGCGGCCGGCATTTGCTTCGGCAAAATCGGACTTACGGAGTCCTCTTTCATCAGCCCCCAATAAGCAGGCCAGAACAGCCGATACGGACCGATCTTGCCATCCTCGCCTTTCATGAACACCGGTCCATATACAACGGGAAGACGCAAATCAAGCGAGTGTTTTCCGTGCAGGCCCAGTTTATGCATGCGTGCTGTACGCCATCGGCC
>JAHDQI010000015.1 GCA_018433925.1 Phycisphaerae bacterium
AAATCGTTGACATGAGCCGATCCTCCTATGATTCAATGTCCGGGGTTTTGGGATACACCAGCCAGGCCGTCAGCATTCCGAAGCCGAACAGCGTGACCGTAAACGGAACCGCCGACAGCGAAAGCTGCGCCCAGCCGCTGGCAAAATTCCCGCTTGTGCAGCCGTGCGCCATCCGCGCGCCGAGCAGGATAAAAATCCCCCCGACAAACCCCGCGAAAAAACGCCCCGCCGTCGAGCCGTTGCGGTTGGCCTTCCACCACACCGTCGAGCGTTGCACCCGCCAGCGCCGCACGGCCACGGCCGCCGCCAGCGCCCCGACCACCAGGCCCACATCCAGCCAGAAGCCGTAGCCCAGTTTCTGATACCGTTCCGTACCGATCAGCGCGTGGTTCTGCGCATACTCCGGCGCTGCCTGATGAATCGCCATGCTGTCGAGAATCACAAACTGAGTCGAAACCCCCAGCGGACCGCTCAGGGCCACGGCCAGCACCTGGACCAAACCCAGCAGCAGCCCGGCCGCCCACCACGGCAGGGGGGCCTTGCGAACACGTAATTCATCCATAACAGACTCCTTTCAAAGAGATGGAAAAGTGACAAACGAAATGACAAACACAGAGGAATCCATAGCGTTCTAACATGGACGCAATCCTGTTTTTTTCAATCTGCCGCCGGCCGCTTCAGGACACCCCGTTCGAAATCTGCCCTTCATCTTTCAGCAGTTTGTATTCGATGCTGTCCACCAGCGCCAGCCAGCTTGCCTCGACAATATTTTCCGAGACCCCCACTGTTCCCCACAAATCCGCAGGGTCCCGGCTTTCAATGACCACGCGCACCCGCGCCGCCGTACCCGCCCGGGCATTGACCACCCGCACCTTGTAATCGATTAAACTCATCTCCTTCAGGTTCGGATAAAACGTCTCCAGCGCCTTGCGCAGCGCATTATCCAGCGCATTGACCGGGCCGTCGCCTTCCCCGACCACATGCTCGGTCTTGCCCCCGGCCTTCAGCTTCACTGTCGCCTCCGTAACCATCTGGCCGTTCGGACTCCGCTCAATATCCACATGATATTTGATCAGCTCAAAACTCGGCGTGTAAAGACCCAGCGCCTTTTTCACCAGCAGGTCAAAGCTCGCCTCCGCCGTTTCAAACTGGTACCCGTCGTTTTCCATGTCCTGGACAAGCTTCAGAATGGTTCGCGCCTGCGCCCGGTCGCTGACCATCTTCCGCCGTTCGAGCTTATCCAGCACATTCGACGCCCCCGACAGCTCCGAAATCAGGTACCGCCGCTCATTGCCCACCGCCGACGGGTGAAGATGCTCATAGGTCTTCTCGTTTTTCCGCAGCGCATCGATATGCAGCCCTCCCTTGTGCGCAAAGGCGCTGTCCCCTACGTACGGCATATTCGTCACCGGCTGCAGGTTGGCGATCTCGAAAACAAACCGCGACAGCTCCGTCAGCCCTTTCAGCCGCTCGGTCCCCACCGTCTCATAGCCCATCTTCAGCGACAGATTCGGCAAAATCGTGCACAGGTTCGCGTTGCCGGCCCGCTCCCCCAGCCCGTTGATCGTCCCCTGCACCTGCCGCGCCCCGGCCCGCACCGCCGCCAGCGCATTGGCCACCGCGCAGTCCGAGTCATTGTGCGTATGAATCCCGATGACCACCCCCCCGAACGCCCTGCACACCGCCTGCGTGATCTCGTAGATGTCCTCCGGCAGGCAGCCCCCGTTGGTTTCACAAAGAACCATCGCGTCGGCCCCCGCCTCCGCCGCCGCCGCCAGCACTTTCATCGCGTATTCCGGGTTGTTTTTGTACCCGTCAAAAAAATGTTCCGCGTCAAAAAGCACCTCGCGGCCCTGCTTTTTCAGGTAGGCCGTCGAGTCGGCGCAAAGCCCCACGTTCTCCTCCAGCGAGCAGCGAAGCACATCCGTCACATGCAGATCCCACGTCTTGCCCACAATCGTCACCGCCGGCGCCCCGCACCCGAGCAGCGCACGAATCCCAAAATCCTCCTCCACCGTGGAGCTCGCCCGCCGCGTGCTCCCGAAGGCCGTCAGCACCGCGCTGTCCAGCTTGATCTCCGCCATCCGGGCAAAAAACTGCTCTTCCTTCGGGTTGCTCAGCGGAAAGCCCCCCTCGATATAGTCCACACCAAACGCGTCGAGTTTGCGGGCCACCAGCACCTTGTCCTCAACCGAGAAACTGACGCCCTCGGCCTGCATCCCGTCCCGCAGCGTTGTATCATAAACCTTTACTTTATCCATTGTTACGCTCAATCAATCAGGGTTAATATCCGGCGGTATTGTAGCCCCCCCGGCCCCTCAAGTAAAGCGGAAAATAAACACCGATTTCCGCCCCCGGCCGCTCGTTCTCCCCCCAGGCGGCCCCCAGGGATTCCAAAGGAAGGACTCACAATTCAAAAGTCACATCAGCGTTTGGCCTTAAACTCCCCGCACCAGTTGCTGTCATAGACCTTCGGCCAGTGCACATCCGTCTTGTACCCGCCCGTGGCCTCCGCCCGGCTGGCATAAATCGTCCGGTTCGGCTGCGGCGCGTACCGCCGGCATTCCCCCGACCCCGGCTGCACCTGGAGGTAGTAATCGCACTGTTCGCAGGTATTCTCGCGGTTTTCCATGGCTGGCTCCTTTCCTCACGTAGAGGGTTCGTGTTTCCTCGTTCCATGCGGCATACCCCCAACCTAAGGCCCAATCCCCCCAAAGTCAAGCCCCATCCTCAGCCCTTGGCGATTTTCCCGCTGCCTCCAAAGCCCCAACGGGGCGAATGTCCGTTCCTCCAACCCGCTTATTTTATCAGTCCATAAGGCCCATTGCCGAATATACCGGAAACCTAACGGAACGAGCGAAAGCTCCCCTCTTTATTAAAGGAGGTCTGGCCGAAGGCCGGGGTAGTTGTTCCCTGTCACGGGCC
>JAHDQI010000241.1 GCA_018433925.1 Phycisphaerae bacterium
TCGAAAATACTCTCGAAGAGACCCGCCAGTAACCGAAAGGAGCAGACCGATGAAACGAATGGATCAAACAGCAAAAATCGCCGCCCTCCAGAAACTCAATGAATTGCTTCAGGAAGCCACCGATCCGAATCAGGCCGTAATTTTTCTGCAGGCGATGGATATGATTTGCGATGCACACCAGCTTGAAATGCCCGAAGAGGCCATCAGCGCCAATATTGGTCTGGACGATTATTTTGGTCGAGATTCGCTTACGCTGCGATAACCCAAAGAAAGGAGCAGACCCGTGAAAAGCAAAACCCTCAAACACGACATGAAGCGATTCCAAACGGCCATCGCCCGATGGCAGGCCTATTGCGATCAGGCCGCCAAGGAAGGAGATATGGAAATGGCCCGCCAGTACGAGCAGGACGTCAAAGACCTGACCGACATCTACAACTTCATCCAGGAAGGTAAGTATGAATTGGTATTCGACCTGGCCTGGGAACTGGACACGCTTGTGCAGGACCAGATCCCGCGCCGGTTGGTAAAAACAATCGAAAGAATGTGCAAACCCCAATAAGGAGACCTGACCATGAAAATTTATAAAATCAAATTGGCAGGTGCGATTGACAGGAAGACTGGACTTCCCATCGCCTTTGCCACCATTCACCGCGTCCCCGGCAGCGACCAGATTACCGTGACCATCAGCGATGCCGATGGCAACGACCGCCAGCACCTGGTCGAAGCCGACAGCCCAGAGGACGTATTCTCGATGGCCGAGTGTCTTCAGGAACGCCTCGATGGATGCAGAGGCACCAACTCGATGATTCATGACTATTACCGACTGCTGCAGAACTTTTCGGACTAACCTTTTTTGAAAGAAACCCAGACCATGCGAAACAAAAAAGAACAAAAACTCAAGATGGACCGGGAAACCGAACTCCAGCACCTCAAGGACTTTCTGATTCGAAACGGCGTTGAGCCGTTCTGGGCGAACTCTGCATTGGCCTGGATGCGGCAGGCAATGGCGGGCAACATCCATTGGGCCACAGACCTGAGGCGTCCTCGCGTGAAGGTCGATCCCACCTACAAATGCATCGAGCGGCTGACCGTCCACTGCATGTTGCACAGCGAGTCGGGATCGGCTGCCGGCAAGATTACCTATACCTTCGGCAACGGCCACAAGGTGAATGTCGAAACCATCTAACCTCAATTCGAAAGGAACCGTATTATGAAGACCACAGACATCAGAATCGGAAGCGTCTACGACCTGAAAGTCGGCCGGAACACTACCCCCGTGCGGATCATGAAGGCCGCTGAAAAAGGCGGTTGGGAGGCGGTTGGCCTCGCCACCAACAAACCGGTGGCCATCAAGTCCGCTGACCGGCTCGTTGGGCCGCACAATCCCAAGAAAACGCCCACGTCGGCCCAGGGCGGCAAGGCCAGCCCCAAGTCGAGTAAATCTACCAGCCAGGCCAAATCGGCCAACACGGCCAAACGTGGGCCAACCTCGCCCAAGGTCAAACGAGCCTCGGCGCTGGATTCGGCGGTTCGGGTACTTTCTGAGGCCAAGGAACCGAAGACCTGCAAGCAAATGATCGAGACCATGGCGGCTAAGGACTACTGGAAGCCATCGCAGGGCGGCAAGACACCGGCCAATACGCTGTATGCCGCGATCCTCAAGGAGATCAATACCAAGGGCAAAGATTCCCGGTTCCAGAAGGTCGGCCGCGGGCAGTTTGCGCTGGCTGGTAAATGACCCATTAACATGCTTTTTCCCTCCAGATCCCCGGCAATTACCGGGGTTTTTCTTTAATTGCCCCGTTGACTTGGCCGATACCTTCGTATATGCTATGTGTATACGAGGATCAGGAGTATTGATGGGATGGTCAAAAACCTCATAAAACACGGCAACAGCTACGCCTTGGTTATCGACAAGCCGATCATGGAGTTGCTGCA
>JAHDQI010000206.1 GCA_018433925.1 Phycisphaerae bacterium
TAAGAAAAACCATGCCGGATTACTAGAAAGGCATTTAACTGTATGTGCATAGATAAAAGGCAAAATGATTTGAGGGACCGGGAATATCTTAAACTTAGACAGCCGCTCCAGCGTCGTATTCGTCTCTGATGCAATGTCCTTCAAAACTTGTTTTGCCGTTTCTATAAAATCATTTAGCTTGGAAAGCAAGATTACACCCGCCTGGATCAACGCATCATGTCCCGTAGTGATTAATTCCTGTGCAACTGGCACAATAAACTCGATCATCAGTGTCCTAAATATATTTTTAATGCAAGTATACAAAATCGGGATTGAAACAGCAATTGCCATCCAAGTCCATATATTAACAACAGACAAAGTTTCGACTAAAGTCCCCATTAAACCGGAAGGGTCGACAGTATTAACCGGATTGGCATGGCAATAGGCGTATTTGTGGAGGGATTGTGGATCCTGGGTATTGCCAGCGAATGGGTCAACTCGATTGAAGGTGCCGTTGAGGGGATTGTACCAGCGGACGCGGTTGTTGTAGAAGTGACTGGAGGTATCAAACTGTTCACCGGCATAGAGCAACGAGGTATCCTGCTGGGGCGTTATACCCGGATTGTCTTCTGCTGAGCTATCCTGCAGTAAGGTCCCGTAGCCGTCGTAATTGTAATTTTCCTGTATGGTTTGACTGGAACCGGCTAACTGCCGCGTACTGCCGTGGCCATCGTACAATAGATATTGTGTGCCGTACACCGTCCATGTCCCGCTTACATCTTCAGCTTTTGCCTGCGAGATCACGTCATCCCCGATAGTGTAATAGACAGCCGACTGCAAAACCGGGCTGGAAGGATTTGTTATATCATATGTGTACTCCTCCAATACCTGCGCGTAGCCGGTAGGATTGGATAGATCAATCACGTAATCGGTTTGCAGATCATCTGTGATCTTCTGAACACGAATACCGTCAGGATTATAGCGGTATTCGACGACTTCCGGATCATCGGGGCTGCCGTCTGTATAGGGCGTGGTTGTTACCTTCGAAAGCCGGTTCTGCAGGTTGTATTCATAGGTAACAGTGTTGATAGTAACAGGGTCGGGATCACCGGGCTTTGTCGTTACTTTACTTATCAAAGAGCCGTTATCGTCATAATCATACTGTATTGTATGATTTCCGTTAGCCCATGTAAAGGTGCTAACCTGCGTATATTGACTGTCCGCATAGGCCACTTGCTGGAAAAATTCGGGCCCAACCAGAAATACCCATGCCAAAAGCAGGCATATTGTCCGCTGATACAGGCGTAATCGCGGTCGTTTGGGTCTTGGGGCCCGCCGCAGGCGTCGATACAACATGGCCGAAGATGGCCCCAGTAACACCGCCAAGGTAACAACGGCTAACACTATCAGTATATACCGGCTCAAAACCGACGGCAAGCCATAAAACCATGCTTCCAGATGGCCGATTTTTCGGTCAATTCCCGGCATTCGGTAATAGGTTCCGCCATCGGCGGATGCATACAGTGTGATTGGCTTATCACGTAACCAGCTTACCGTTGCAATCGGGCCGGAATGGATCTCAGTTACTAATCGATCTGTATTCGGATCGTAGATATATTCGGTATTTAGAGTCCCATTTTGGGCATCTACTTCACGTTCTGTGCGATTTCCTGCCAGATCATAGATATAGTTTATTTCGTAATTCGCACCGACTGTCTCGGATTTAAGTCGATTGAGATTGTCATAATCGTAATCAATTACATGCTCATCGGTTCCCGAATATTTTTCGATATATTCATCCGCCTGTGTTCGCATGCCGCTAGCAGCCAGTGCATAATCGTAACTGCTGACATCATTGGTTTTTTGAGTGGATGTGTAATGGGTCAGGTTGGTTAGGCGGTTGGCGGCGTTGTAGGTGTATTCGGTGAAGATGCCGTTGGGCAGGGTTACCGAGGCGCGGCTGCCGTTGGGGTTGTAGGCGTAGGTGGTTGTGCCGCGGGACTCGAATTGGCCGTCATTGTAGATCTGAGA
>JAHDQI010000059.1 GCA_018433925.1 Phycisphaerae bacterium
GCGCGGGACAGAACAAAGGGGCGTTTCTCCGGCCGTGCGTTTTGAATACCCTCGCGTGAGGCCTTGACCATGAGCAAACCATACACGTTGTGATACTGGATATGCGGTCCCGGCGGCAGGTCCCCGCCGCCTCGATGCCAATTATCCGCCGGCATGGTCCAGTCCCCCTTGAATACGGCCGGCTCGTTCATATCGTTCCAGATTCCGTCTATGCCGACGGCAATGAAATCTTTATACAAATCGGCCCACCAGCGCCGCACGCGGGGCATGGTATAGTCAGGGAAAACACAATCGCCCGGCCAGACCGGACCGACAAAGGGCTTGCCGGAGGCATCGAGAACCCAGACATCCTCTTTCGTACCGCTGTCATAGACAAAATAGCCCGGATCGTATTTGACCCCGGGGTCGATCATCCAGACGCTCTTGAAGCCGAGGGAATGGAGATAATCGTTAGTGGCCTTAGGGTCAGGAAAACGAGTTGAGTCAAAGGTAAAGACCCGAAAACCGTCCATGTAGTCAATATCCATCCAGATGACATCACAGGGAATCTGTTTGGCCCGGAACGTGTCGGCAACTTCTCGCACGCGGGCATCGGGATAGTAGGAATAGCGGCATTGCTGATAGCCCAGCGCCCATCGCGGGGGCATCGGCATCGTCCCGGCCAGTTCGCTCAACTGAATCATGACCTCCTGCGTGCCGTCGCCTTCAAGAATCAGGACGGGAAACGGCGGGGCTTGTTCAGGCACGGAAAAGAGCACCCCCGCCCGCAAGTCCAATTCGGCCTTCCAGGGGGTGTCAAAGATTACGCCAAAGGCCGAGCCGTCCGGCCGCACGCCAAGGACCCACGGATGGGACTGATAGAGCTGGTCCGGCTTTCCATAGCCGTAATTGTCTTTGTTATACAGGACAATTTTTGTGCCGTTTCGCAGCAGTCGGCCGGTGACCTCGCCGGTGCCGTATAAGTCCACATCCGGCGGCAGCGACAGATAAACATGCTGCTGTTTATCGGCCCGGAAAAACCGCGGCCTCAGCGGCCATGAATCCGGCACCGGCCCGATGGCCTCCCGCGGCTTTTCGAGCACAAAAGAGGGCAGCGTCTTAGAATCCTCCGCTACGGCGGGCCAGAACCGAGCGATTGTTTTGCCGATTCTCTCCGCGGTGCCGACGGCCGCAGAAGCGCTTCCGATTCGTTCGATATATTCTCCCGGCTGATCATCCGCCGGCGTAACAGAGGCCCAGTCCGGACCGAAAAGAATTTCATCAAATTCCCATGTATTGGACTGGTTGCCCGCCCTCAGACGAATCTGGTTAAACGCCAGTTCGTGCTCAAAGTCCGTAAACAGGTGATCGGGCTGGCGGCCTTCGGGTCGCCGGCAGAACGGGTCCAGCCAGATACGGATTGTTTCCGGTCCGTCAGAATCAAACTCGATACGCATGACAATCTTATGGACTTCCTGGTCGACAATAACCGGAATTTCGCCGATGGGAATGCCCTGCCCGTCTGAGGTCCAGAAACTAAAATAATCGGAAGTATAGTCATTGCCCAGGCCGAACACCTCTCGATCCTCCTGATACAGAAAGAGCCCGGCATATTTATTTTGATTGCTCTCGTCCAGATTGCGCAGGCAAACGCTCAGATACAATATCCGGGTGCCGGCCGCCTCCAGTTTTCCCTGCACATCCAGCGGATAGATCACGCCTTGGTTATGATCCTGAATACGGATTCGGCCGCCGATTTCGCGATGAAATCGATAATCCAGACTTTCATCCAGAATCGTCACCGCGGGGGACTTATCGGGCGCAGAGTCCTTTACAAAAGATGCCTGAAAATAGGGCTTCCCGAAAACGGGAGAACCCGCAAGCAGAAGGCTGATCAGAACAATCCATCCGTTTTTCATACAATCCCTTTCGTTTTTTTATTGCCTGAGCCAGAACGAAGCAAGCAGAGCCAGATCCTCCAGGTCCAGATCATTGATTCGATTCAGGTCCGCCCCGCCGCACCAGTGGTTCGCTTCATTGCAGCCGTCATTCATCCAATGCTCGGCAAAGACCGAAAAATCCTTCATGTCGATCTTCCCGTCAAACGTCAGGTCCCCGTGTAAAACAAGCTCATATAATTCCGCAGGATCGATCTGTCCGTCTCCGTTGCCGGGGGGAATCTGGAATTGCAGGCGGCCGCCGTCCTGCGTTTCATAGGCCGCAAACGCCAGGAACACCGACTGCGGCATGGCATCGAATACGGCCTCCCAGTCCATCGTGCCTTCCAGGACATCGCCGCAGACCCGCTGAGAGCCGGCGTAAAACCAGTCACACCAGCCGTTGGTTGACTCATTGCCCAGGTAGACCCGCCACCGGGCGGCCTGCCCGGTCTTGGCCCACGGCGCGGCGATCATGTCGGCACTGCCATCGGTAACAAAAATAAAATGGTCCTCGCTGACGGCCGGATCGCAGGCCACGTACAACTGCCTGGCGTTCCAGCCGGCGTAGAAATCAACGCCGTTTGCCGAGCCGATCCACTGGGCGCCTTCATCCAGCAGACCGTCCATGACAAAATCGCTGGTCTGCCCGCTGCTTCCGCCGTCGCCGGTGCCCACATAGGTATGCAGAATCGGGGACCGTTTGATGTGCCCCTTGTTGTCAACGGCCTCTACATAATAATCCACCAGCACACCGCCCTGGTCCACAATGGCCGACTCCTGCACATGGATAGAGTACTGATCGGCAATTTCGAGAGGCATCTCGAAGAAATTGATGTCGGGATTGTTGTAGACATTGCCGGCCGGAAACGTGCGCGGCGTCATCGGCAAACTCACCCACGGGCCGACCTCGTCACCGCCGGCAAAGGTTTCATTCTGATTGGAGGCCGGCGGATTGATCCCATCGTGATCGATTCGGTAATTGAAAGTTACCTCCGCCACGCCGGAGACATCCGCCACAAAGGTCCACACCCAGAAATCGCGGGCATGCTCGACTGCCTGATAGCCCCATAGCGATCCGAAACCGACCCCGCCCGGATTATGCGGCAGTTGCTGGGGAATCCAGATCGTCGGCGGCGTCTGGTCCTGCGAGCCGTCGCCGATTACGAGGTTGGCTTTTTCAATCGCGTTGTTGCAGGCAAGGGTCGGCTTGACCTCCATATCCAGCGTGGTCCCGTAATACATATAGCCGCTGGTCAGGGCCGGCAGGAAAAAATGCCAGGCCAGTTCAGCGTTCGTGGCCGAAGAGTCGGGCTTTTGAACCTGCGGGATACTGACCCCGCCGGCAATCTGCTCGGCCGTGAGAACCCGGTTCTGCGCCGCGGTGATGACGGCCCAGTTGCGCTCATCTTCCGCCCAGCCGCCGGCAATGTCAAATTGTCCGCCTGCATTAAAAAGCGGCCAGTTCCAGTTGATGAAATCCGGCGATCCGAAATCGCCGTCGGCATTAATCCACGAACCGTCTTCCACATGCACCACATCGTTTTCGTCCACCGGGTGTTCGGCCAGGTACTGAGCGACAACCGTCGGGACATACCCGGCCGCAGCGGCCGCGCTGCAAAAGGAAGGCACGCTTTCCATATAATACGAATACCCCCCGCCGTAGGCGTTGTCGCCGTCGTGGGCCAGCACAATCAGCATCGGATTGCTCGATCCGAATGCCCAGGCAATCTGATCAATATCGCCGGTGCCGTACTGCTGATAGCCGTCAGACCAGCTCATCGCCTGGGCGACCGGCACGACGGTAATCTTGTGTTCCTGGCCGGTCTGGGGATCCACATATTTGGCCTTGTGCGGCTGATAGGCAAACGGGTAGGCGTTAGTCGGAGTGCAGCCGCGCTGGATGGTTTTGGAAAACCAGTTGTCCTGCGGCGGATTCTGCATGTCGGCCGGATTGGGCGGATCGCACATCTCACCGCCGGTTCCCAGCGTCAGGGGAAAGTTTTCGCATGCCCTCGACAGATGATTATTGGGCACAAACACCCACTCAATGCCCTCCTGCACCAGCACCGGAATCATCCGCTCGGAAAATGAAAGTTCGGCCGGGAAAAAACCGACCGAAAGACCGGGGCCCCATATCTGCGGGTATAATTGCTTGTAAATCTGAATTTCCTTGCGGAGGGCTTCTTCATCAACCAGCGGACCCAGGACATGATGGTATGAAAAAATCACGATATCCAGTTTTCGATGGCCGCCGGTGGTCAGCCAGTTTCGCGCCTGGCGGTTGGCGTTTTCCCAGCCGTCATAGTAGCCCAGCGCGCCGGCGGCGGCCAGACTTTCTACATTTTCAACCAGGCAGCCGGAATAGGAGATTTGGGCTCCGCCATGGGGCTGGGCAATCGCGGCAATCGCATCGCGAATCCGGTACTGATAGGCGGCCACGCGGTCGGCCTTTCCAAAAATCTCCGTCAGGTTATTTTCCGGATGCGCCCCGCCAAGCGTGATGCTTTCCCAGGCCTTTTGATAGGTGCGACCGTCCCAGGTGCTCACTTCGGGCCAATAGATCGGCTGCTGCAGATGCCAGTGATAAGTCGTGTATACTTGTGAAAAAGCAAAGGGTGAAAAGAAAGCCAGAAAAACAAAAAACAGTGTCATCCGGATCTTCTTCATTTACAGTACGCCGTCCAGCCAACTATCAATAAAGGTTTGCAGGTCGGTTATATCTACCCTGCCGCTGCTGTCGAAATCGGCCCCGCCGCAGGCATCCCACGGGTCGCAGGGCTGCTGCCACCACGGGGCAAACAGTGCAAAATCATCCAGGTCCACCCCGCCCTGGCCATCCAGGTTCGGAGTGGCACCCTGCGAGAAAATCAACAGGGTATACGGTCCCACGCTGACATCGGCATTGTACGGCAGGCCGTCTTTGGCGCCGGAGACGGCATTAACATCGGTTGTGCTCCAATCGCCGAACTCCCCGTCGTACCCGATCCAGTCGCTGTTAAAGCGAACGCGCCAGCGGCCGGCCCGAGGGAATCCAATATTGTAATTCGTAAAGCCCTCGTACCTGAAATTGGCCACAATGATGACATCATCGCCCGGCCCGCCGTTCCACCAGCGGTGGTAAGCGATCACTTTATCGGTATTATTGACGTGAAAAACGCTCACATTTTTAGCCAGCAGGCCTTTGGTCAGCCCGGCAAAGTTGCGCCGCAGCGCAATCAAATCCGTGTACAATTGTTTGATTCCCGAAAAAGTTGTATCGTTGCTCCAGTCCAGCGGGGTGTCGTCATGCCAGGCGCCGGTTTCGAGAAATTCCTGCCCCATAAACAGCATCGGAATGCCGGGACTGGTAAAGACCAGGCCGGCCCCGAGCGTAGATCGCTTTTTGGACCAGTAACTGGTCGGATCACTCTCGTTAATTCGAGAAGGCACACGTTTTTTACCGCTGGCAAGACCTACTTCGTCATGGCTTTCGGTATAGATCACCCGCTGGGTGTCCCAGCCATTATACAAATGTATGATTTTATCCCGGACAGCCCACATATTACGATCCTCGTCATAGGCAGGTTGCAGTGTATCATTCACTAACGTATGATGAAAGCCCGCATCCCACTGGGAGTCAAACCCGGCCCCGCCGGCGCCTGTGGGCTTTGTGATCCACTCGTTATCTCGCATGTCCTCGGCGATGGAGATTTTCTGCGGGAACGCCGCATTGATCTCGTCGTTGATCCACTGCATCAGCGACCAGCCCTCCGGAATATCATACGTATTGTAAAATTCATCCTCCCACTGACGAATATACGCTGTTCCATCCCATCGCAGGCCGTCCATGTTAAATTCAGTCAACCAGTACATCGCGTTATCCCGAATAAAGGAACGGACCTGTCCGGTTGAAAAATTCAGACGGCTTCCCCAGGGAGTTGAACGTTTTTCATCTTCATAGAAGTAGATGCCACCGGTATCCCAATACGTACTGAAGCCATCGAACTTCCAGACGGAGTACTGTAAGTCACTGGGGCCCATGTGGTTGTAGACTACATCAAGCAATACGGCAATCCCGCGCTGGTGGCAGGCATCAATGAAATTCCGCATGGAATTCGGGCTGCCGTAAGCGCTTTCCGGGGCGAACAGATTGCAGGGATTGTAGCCAAGCGAATACTCACCCGGAAACTCCGCCACCGGCATAACCTGTACGGCATTGATGCCGAGCGCCTGAAGATGATCCAGTTTTGACATCGCCAACTGCCACGTGCCCGGAGGGCCGCCGGGGGCATCGTAAAACGTGCCGATATGCATTTCATAGAGGACCATCTCGTTCCACGGCGGCGGGGTAAACGGCGCCCAGGAATAACTGTTATCGACAATGATTCCGTTACCGACTGAACTGACCACGTCCCGCGCCCGCGGATCGATTTTCCAGGGATCGGATGAGCCACCAATCACATACTTGTATTGCTGATATAAGGACGCCCCCGGAACATCCACTGACCAGATGCCGTCGCCTTCATAGGCCAGCGGATTGGCGGTGGTGCTCCAGCCGTTGAAACTGCCGGCCACATGGACAGCCGAGGCATTCGGGGCCCAGACGCGAAAGGTGGTGCCCCCGGGGTAGACAACAGCCCCCATCCCGGGCCGGGAAGAAGGACTCGCGCCCAGGACGGCCGCCGGCAGCAGACAACAGAAAACAAGATGGTAAAAGATTATTTTTCTCATCCTGAACATGCCTTCAGTTGTCTTTTTTGCTCATGGCCAGGGTATACCGGTCTTTGAGAATCGGGCCCAACAGCCGGTTCCAGGCGGCATATCCCTTCTCGCTCAGATGCAGGCGGTCCGAGAGATACAGTTCCGGATCGGGCGTGCCGTCTTCAGTCAACAGCACGGCATCCACATCTACATACGTGATATACGATTGAGTCTGGGCATACTTTTTGTAAAGCTTGTTGACCTGCTCCATTTGCGGCCACAGGTGTTTTCGGGAGTCGCTGCGCTTGACCGACAGGCAGATGATCTCCGTATTCGGCAGGGCCTCATGAATCGTATCGGCCAGTTTTTCAAAATCCCCCGCCACAGACGCAGGAGGGAGTTTTCCCGAACAGTCATTATCACCGGCATAAACGACCACGACTTTGGGTTTGTATTTCAGGATAAAAGCGTCCGCATAATATATCGAATCAGCCATGATCGAGCCCCCGTAGCCCCGGTTAATCACCGGCAGGTCCCCAAAACCCTCGGCCGTCGGCCAATAGCGAATACTCGAACTGCCGACAAACACAACCGCATCGGCCGGGAAAGAGTTCTTGCGATCCCATTGGGCAAAGGTTTCGGCATCCTTACTCCATCGTTTCGGATCGGGATAATGCGACGAACCCTCCTCGGCCGCGATCGCATTCATACCGAAAACCCCAACCGCCATACAAACAAAACATACCCTCATCAGTGGCTTTCTTTTCATGGACAGACTTTCCCTTCTCAGAACAACATTGCGGTTTGATTCTGTGATACAAGACCCAACACGCCCCTCCCGGCGGCAAGCCGGGAGGAGCTTATTGGTTTCATTCTCCCCTCCGGAGAAAACCTTATTTTTTACGGCGCAGCAGAACCACCGAGCCCAGGCCCAGCAGGGCCATTGTGGCCGGTTCGGGAACCACTTCCGCTTTTATCGTGCCCGCGAAAGCGTCCACGTAAAAGTTGACCTCTGAAGTCTCAGTAATCTGGAGGTACGTATCGGATGTGCCTACGGACCGCGCATCCCAACTGATCGAATCCCATGAGCCCGTAACAACAGCTTTCCAATAATAGTCACCGGGATCAAGTGTTTGGCTCAGCATGTAAATCCCGCCGCCGATGGAAGTCATTGCCGTAGCCGGATTGGCATTGTCCCAGCCCTGAAAACTGCCGGCAATCGTCCAGGCACCCGGATCGGTGCTCAAACCAATTCGATACTGGGTAGGATTCCAGCCGTCCGAAATCACGTTTTCGTTAAACGTGACAGTAACCTGGCCTGCCGCATCAGCAAAGAGCCAACTGTTCGGTCCTGGATGACTCCAGTCCCATGTACCATCCGTAACCTTGAATTCATACCGGGCCCCGGCACCCAGATCGGTAATGGTAGCCGTATAGGTTCCATCCCCATTGTCGGTCATCAACTGGCCATCTGAAGTCCAGCCGTTAAACTCGCCCGCCAGGTAGTACGCCGCGCCGGCCGGGGCTGCCAGAACCAACACCACCAAAACCATCAATCCACACCATACTTTTTTCATCTTGCCGTCCTCTCCAAAAAATAGTTTCCGTTTCTGTTTTTTAAAGGCCCCCCGCCGCACCGCCGCGGCGGGAAGGCCTCTTCTCCCCATCCGGGAAGTTTTCAGTTCTTACGGAGCGGGCTGTACGCTCGTATCCGCCAGCCACTGACCGGCCAGCAGGGCCACGTCGTTCAGATCAATGACGCAGTCACCGTCCAGGTCGTATTGCAGCGGGGCCGGACAAACCGGCGTGCCCGTCACATCGGCATAGTTCTGTGCGATGGTCGCCGCATCCAGAGCATAGTTATAGATTTCCACTTCGTCAAGGACGCAGGGCGTGACATCCTCAAAGATCAGGCCGCTGAGGACATCTCCCCGGACCCGTCCGGCCAGGGCCACCGGTGAGCCGGTCGCCCCGATCAGGCCGCTGGCCTCATCTGACTCTCGAGCGATGCTTCCATCTTCGCTGCTGTACACCCGGCTGACTACGCCGTCAATATATACCTTCTTCTCCGCCCCGTCATAGGTGGCGACTACATAATGCCATTGGTCATCGTAGACGGCCCGGTTGCTGGGGGTGCCGTCATCGTTGCCGGTGCCGCGAGTAGTAAAGCAGATTTGGTCAAGCGTAGCCCCACTGTGCCGCAATTGCCAGCCCTCGCTGCCTTCGCCGTTACGGGCCACCATAGGACCCCACGTGGCGGCAAAGGACGATTGAATCCAGCAGGCCGCCGTCATGCTCGCATTGCAGATGTCAAAATAAGACACCTGATCGGGGTCGGTATAAAGAAGATCCTCCTGGCCTTCCTCATTGTCAAACTCCATCGCATCGCCGGAAATGCCTGAGACAAAGGCCGGGTCGCCATAGAGGAACGAGACCGGACTGCCCGCTACCTGGCTGTCCGGATCATTGTTCTCAAACGGCCAGTATGCCAGCCGCCGTTTGACACCCAGCAAAGCCGTCGCGGAGGTATCCGGCTTGCCGGAATCATTGTTGACAACGCAGTAATAACCGCCTTCGTCAGCCAATTCCACATTTTCAATGACCAGCGTATCGGTCTGGGCGCCGGAGATATCGCCGCCGTCGGTCAGCAGGGTATCGCTGATGCCGTCCACATAGCGGTACCACTGAAACGTCGGCTCAGAAACCGAAAAAGCGGTCACCGCAAAGGTCGCCGTGCCGCCGGCCTGGACCACCTGGTAGTCCGGATCCTGTGTAATGTCCGGCGTCGTCAGTTCCGTGGTAAAGGTCCAGACAAAGCCCGGAATGACAATATCATCGTCCATCGCCATATCCACCCGCCAGAGGTAGGTGGTATCCGTCATCGCCCCGGCAAACGGGAACGAGGCACGCAGGGTCTGGGGATCCCAGGTTGAAACGGTACCCTGGTAATACAGGTTAGGATCGGTTCCCTGGATGCCGATATAAATATCACTGGCATTCAGGTTGGGATCCACAACGCCGTCGTCATTGGGATCGGCCACGGTCCAGGATAACACAAGGCCGCTGATCAGTACATCTTCTTCAAAATTGTTCGGGTCGGGATCGTGCGCCCGATCCGTCCTTCGAATCTCCAGGTTTACTCCCACCAGGCCGGCCAGGGCATCCACATAAAACCGCACCTCCTCCTGGCCCGGTTCGACGGTAAGGGTTGTATCGGCTGTACCCACAGACCGCGCATCCCAACTGATCGAATCCCACGACCCCGTCACCACCGATTTCCAGAAATAGGTGCCGGGGGCAAGTGTCCGGCTCAGCATGTAAAGCCCGCCGCCGATGGGGGTCATCGCCATTTCAGGATTTGCATTGTTCCAAAACAAAGGATCGCCTTCGGGACCGAAGCTGCCGGCAATCGTCCAGTCGCCCGGATCCGTGCTCAAACCAATGCGGTACTGGGTGGGGCTCCAGCCGTCCTCTATGACATTTTCATTAAAGGTGACGGTCACCTGACCGGCCTCATCCGCAAAAAGCCAACTGTTCGCCCCGGGATGATTCCAGTCCCACGTGCCGTCGGTGACTTTGAATACATACCGGGCACCGGGCACCAAGCCGACAACCGTCGCTGAGAACGTTCCATCCCCATTGTCAGTCATCAACTGACCGGCCGCGTTCCATCCGTTAAACTCTCCGGCCAGGTAGTATTCCGCACCGGCCGGAGCGGCCAGAACCAGTCCAGCCAAAATCATCACCTTCCAGAAATTCGTTTTCATTTTGTTGCCCTCCATTCAATAAAAGATAAGTCTTGTTCCTGTTCTTTCTTTTGGCGTTCTCGCTGAATCCTCATCGCTTTCCAGCCGGCCTTTACCGAAGGGGCGGCTGCTGTTTCATCGGCTTTGTATATTTATAGGTATCTTCGTAACCGGCAAAATCCACATGGCCGTCCAAAAAGAGAACGTTGGTCATCCCATCATCCCGTTTGTCCAGCGTCGTCTTATGGAAACTGGCAAAACAATCCCCAAATAGCCGCTCGCCGGGGATCGGCAGAAACGAATAGTTCCAGGCCTGCGGATCCTCCGGGTGATGCGGCGCCCCGCACAGGGCATTGTCATTAAATACAGCGGAATAACGGCTCGGCAGTAGCCAGCAGTTTTCCTCCGCAAAAAAGTATACGCTCGTCGGCGAACGAACTTCCGAGGCCTTGACGAACAGTTCCTGGTTATTGCTGTATAAGGTGTACATTTCAAATCCGCCCAGGAACGCGTTCATGCTGTATGAAAACTGCGGTTCAATCGGGATGACGGACGGATTGCACCCGCTGTAATGCTCCGATCCATAACTCCTGGCAAACCGCGCAAACGTCGGGCAGACATGCACCTTGCTCCACGAGCCGAAATAGGAAAACAGAACACCGCCCAATTCGGGACGACGGTCCGGATTCCGGGAAGCATCGTGCCACTGGCAGAACCGCGGATGATTGGACTCATCAATCGATTTATAAATCGAATTCCAGGCATTGGGCAAAAGATCGTCATTATCATTGAGATACATCTTGCCCACAATTCCGTACTGTTTGAGGTTATTCTTGCAGAACACCTCCCAGGCAATCGCCTTGGCCCGGCTCAGCGCCGGCAGCAGAATCCCCAGCAGCAGACCGATAATGGCGATAACCACAAGCAGTTCAATGAGCGTAAATCCGTTTTTTCTGTTCATACGTTTCTCCGTTTCTCCGACGGAAGATCAGGCCTCCGTCGTTTTTTTATTTTTCGGCCGATTCGAGCGTCAGTTCCGGCCGGCCCAGCAGCGCCCAGTCATAGGCCTGTGTGTCGTCGGATTCGGTCACCGCCACCGTCAAAAACCGGTCCTGCTGCGCAAGATCAATGTGCACGCGGCCGGTCCCGTCTGCGCTGGACCGGACCTCATGAAAAACCCTGCGTCCGTCAACAAAGACCCAAAATTCAACCTTGGCGCATTGGGCATCAAATACTTTTTTGACCGCCGGAAAATCATCAAACGAGCGGCCCTGTTCCTGCCGCAGCGACTGGCCAACGGTCTCCGAGACACCGATCAGGGTCTCAAAAGACCGAATCGAAAGGCCCGGAATCGCGGCGCGGATGCGGTCCAGATCAAACGTAATTCCCTGGTTGGAATGAATCGCAATCGCCGGGCGGTCCTTTGTTCCAAAGGCCATTCCTTCCAGGCGCAAACCGTGACGGGGCGTGGTCGTTCCCTCATGAAACGCTCCGTTAAATATATATCCCCACAGGGCGCCGGAAGTTTTGGCAAACGCCTGGGTCGTCATTCCGCCGGAGGTGATTTGTGTCTGCCCCGGTTCTGCCCCCGGCACAAACACACCGTCTACAAAGGGAGTGGAGGCAACGGGTTTATAACCCCCTTCGGCGAAGCGTGTTTCAATGCTCTCCAGCCGGTCGATCCCCCGTCCCGTGACGGTATCGATACCCGCATGAAGCGCTGCCCCCCCGAATCCGCTGCCGCCCCCGACGACATCGGCCAGGGACAGGGACTGTCCTCTCCAGACCATTTCGGCTTTTGAGTCAATTTCCCGCACGACCGCCTTTTCCTCGAGGGCAATTTCTTGAACGCCGGAATTTTCATACCGCACTTTTCGGGCCGTCCCGGCCGTCAGCGTCTCCGAAATTTTATGTTCACTTTTCTGGCCGGCAAATAAATTCGCCCGGCCTTTGTACACATGCACTTCGGTATCCCCGTTGATCTGGCAGACAACCGCAAACTCTGTGCCGAGATCGACAATTCTCGAATTGGCTGTGGCCACCGAAAAACCCACCCCCTGCGGAGATACGCGGGCAAATAACTTGCCGTAATTCAGGGCAATTTCTGAATAAGAAACGAAATGAAACTCCGTCGGCCCCTCAAGCACCAATTCAACGTGTTCATCGGTGACAAGTTTAACCACTCCCCCCAGCAATCGAAGGGGCCTCGAATGGGTGGTAATCCGCATGCCCGGTTCAAGCGACTGGCCGCCGGACCACTGGGCATTTACGCTGTCCAGCACCGTGGCTGCTTCATACGGCAGGGATGGGGCCAGGTGAACCATCGCAATTATAAAAATCAGCGCCGCGGCTGAAAAAACGGCTGCCGCCAGAGAGAACTTGTTGATCGGTCGAACCTCCGGCTTTCGCGGGATCACCGGAGCCGCCATCTCCGCTTCCGGAACCGTGTCCGGAATCACTTCAAGGGCCGGAGCGTTCTTTTCCTCTTCCCCCATCTGCTGCCAGAAATGATCTCCCAGAATGTCATTCTCGACACCTGAACGAACCTCTTCTGCCGAGGTCGAACCACGCAAGGAAAGCGCGCCGGTATCCTCCATGAAATGACAATAATACACACGGGCACGCGGATCACTGATAAGCCGGTCATTCAGCCAGACCAGGTCCGAATCGCTGATTTCATTATCCAGCAGACGAAACAGCAGCTCATTGATTTTGTTCTGTTCCTGGATGTTCACAGCCGCTCCCACTGGACCAGGGTCCGGTTGATGCAATGATACAGGGAACTATAAATACGGGAAATCTTCTTATACACAGCATCCGCGGAAAAAGCGGAGATCTGGGATATCTTTTTGACTGTGATGCCCTGCTCAAATCGCAGATGAATCAGTTTTCGGTTTTCAGCAGACAGTTTTTTCAGGCAGTTCCGAAGGGCCGATAATCGACGGTCAGTATTCTCGGATTCGGACTCTGCCAGCTTGCACAGGTCTTCATAAAACGAATCGCTGAACATTGGCCGGGAGGTTCGCTTTTGTTTCAAAAAATCCAGCGCCTTATTGCGGGCAATCCCGATCGCCCAGGCCGCAAAACTTCCCCGCTTGTCGAACTGATCGTAACGCTCCCATAAAATGCTGGCTGTCTCCTGGAGAAGGTCTTCGGCATCGTTATAATTATGAACCAGCATTAACAGGTAGGCATAGATCCGTTTTTGGGCACCATTGTAAAGGCGAAAAAACTGAACACTTTTTGGTTCTATATTATCCATATTGTCTTGTATTTAGTTTCTCGTCCTTTCTATTTTAACACAAAAAGCCCTTCGAGAGTCAACAAATCCTTACAATATACAGGCCATAACTTATTCGAATTGAAAACGCAAAACTGACAGATTTTTTTGATTATCCCGCTTTTTTTCTGATAAATTAAATTGAATAATAGGTCTAATTTATCTTTTTTTGTAGCTTTCAAAAACATACAAACCAGAAAAAGGGGTTTCTTGTTATTTGGGCTTCCTTGAATGCCGAAACAGGGGAAGAGTGTCTGTTCCGCACCGTAGAAACTGCGCAGGGACAGGGCAAAAATGTAAGAACGCCAAGATACAGAGAAGGTAGATCTGATGGCAAACGAGAACAACTCACATGCAGCAACCGGGGACAGCGCGGCGGATTCGACCGGAAACGCCGCAGGACGGCAGGAAGCCGTTCTCCAGGTCAAAAATCAGTTGATCGACAACATGGCTTACCAGATTCGGACCCTTTCAAACGCAATTATTGGGTTTTGCAATCTCCTGACCACCGAAGACCTCAGCGATACACAACGGGAATATGTCACGGAAATTCACCATGCCGGCCGCGGCCTTTCAGGCATTGTAAACGATGTTCTGGATCTGGCACGGATTGAAGGCGGGAACCTGAAACCCGATTATTCGGAATGTGACTTGGCCGGGCTGCTCGAAGACATTGAAACCGCCATTGCCCGGGCCGCCGGCCGTAAAGGTCTGGATTTCAATATTCATCCGGCCGGCGATGTGCCGGGGCGGATTTACACGGATTCGGCTCGGCTCAAACGCTGCCTTTTGAACCTCATCGGCAATGCGATCCAGCATACCCGTCAGGGATACGTCAATCTCCTGATCGGCGTGGAAAGCGGGTCCAAAGGATCGTCAATTCGGTTCGATATAGTGGACACCGGAGTCGGGATAAACGCGGAACAGCTTAGAACGATTTTCGATCCCGTGCGACAAACCGAAAAAATCAACACGGGTATGCTCGCCAGCATCCATCTGGGCGTACACGGTTGCGGAGTCCTGACGATGACCCGCCGCCTTGTCGAACTGCTTGGCGGTCGGATTGAAGTAACCTCTGAACCGGCCGTCGGATCAACATTTTCCGTCCTTCTTCCGGTGGGTCTCGATATGTCGTCCCAACCGCTTCTTGTCTGGCCGCCCTGCGAAGACGCCTGCGAGCAGCCCCCGGAAATGCCCGGCCGCCGCGGCCATATTCTCCTGGTCGAAGACGAGGAATCTAACCGCACCGTTCTCTCACTGCTGCTGGAAAATCTCGGTCTTAAAGTGACCACCGTAACGAACGGGCGGGAAGCAATTGAAATCACCCGACAACAAAACTTTGATGCGATCCTGATGGATATTCAGCTTCCGGATCTGAGCGGTTATGAAGTCACGCAGCAACTGCGCCGGCAGGGAATCGAGACCCCAGTCATTGCCCTCTCGGCCGGTGTCTTATCGGATTCCGATGACTGCCAAATCCGCAAACTCTTTAACGCATTTGCGGCCAAACCCGTGGACGCTAGACAGCTTGCCGATGTGCTGGAACCATTCCTGCCCGTCATTGAGAAATCCTCCGGCGCCCGTCAGTACCAAACGCAAAATTGAATCGAAACTGAATAAACACAATCAGCCGATTATGAAACAAAAACTGCAAACAGATGAACCGATGCCCAACCCGTCGCAAAACCAGACCGCGCTATTCGGCGACTGGCTGATTCAACGGCAGTTGATTCGTCCGGCGGACCTGCAGGAAGCCCTCCAGGAACAGAAAAAAACCGAAAAACGGCTGGGACAAATCCTGACCGCGTCCGGAAAACTGTCCGATACGCAGGCCGCCCGGGCGCTGGGAGACTTTTTGCAGGTTGAATTTGTCTCCATCGAGGATTTATCCACGATCCAGATGGAGATCGCCAGGAGCATCCCCGAAAATCTTGCCAAGCGTTTCTGTGTCGTCGCGCTGCGCGAAGGCCCCGAAGGGGTCGAATTGGCGATGGCCGATCCTTTGAATGTCATCGCCATGGACACGGTCACCTTCAAACTGAAAAAAACCGTTCGGCCCTGCATTGCCACGGAGCGCCAGATTCTCCAGGTCATCGAACAGGTCTATCATGGCAGCGACCTCGATCAGCAGCGGATGCGGGATCTTGTTGAACTGGAAATCAGCACGGACGATGCAACGGAAGCCGCGCTGGACGAAGAAGCCCTGGCCGGAGACAGCAGCGGCATTGTAGATGCGGATGACGCCCCGGTCGTTCGGTTTGTCGACCTAATGCTCAGTCATGCCATCAAGAGCCGGGCCAGTGATATTCATGTGGAACCGCAGGAGCGGTCCATGCTGATCCGAATGCGGGTGGACGGCATCCTCGCGGAGATGGTCCCCCCGCCGCGAAAGATGCAGGCGGCGGTGATTGCTCGCCTCAAGATTCTCTCCGAAATGGATATCGCTGAACGCCGGCTGCCGCAGGACGGACGCTTTAAAATCCGCGCCGGGAAAGGCCGACCGGATATCGATGTGCGTGTCAACGCCCTGCCGACGATCTACGGCGAGAAAATTGTGCTTCGTATCCTCGACAAGACTGCGGTCAATCACGATCTGAACACCATCGGGATCGAACCGAAACTGCTGCGGCAGTTCAAAGACATTCTTCATCAACCTCATGGCATCATCATCGTCACCGGCCCAACCGGAAGCGGAAAAAGCACAACTCTTTATTCCGCCCTGAATGAGCTGAAAGACCCGCGCAAAAACATCACAACGGTAGAAGACCCCGTGGAATATCGACAGGCAGGCATCAACCAGACGCAGGTCAAACCGGAAATCAACCTGGACTTTGCCCTGTGCCTGCGGGCGATCCTTCGACAGGACCCCGACATCATCCTCATCGGCGAGATTCGCGACAAGGAAACTATGGAAATCGCGATCAAGGCCTCGCTAACCGGACACCTTGTACTCAGCACTTTCCATACCAATGATGCTCCCAGTGCAATCAGCCGCCTGGTTTATATGGGGCTGGAGCCGTATCTGCTGGCCTCTTCGCTGAATCTGATTCTGGCCCAACGGCTGGTCCGGCGTGTCTGTGAGAAATGCAGCCGTCCGGCCGCGCTCAGCGATGAACTCATCCAGCGGCTGAAAATCACCCCGGAGCAGTTAAAAAATGCCTCCCTGCGAGAAGGGGACGGCTGCAATCACTGCAACGGAACCGGTTATCGAGGGCGATTGCCGATTTTCGAATTTCTCGTCATCGACAACGAAATGCGGCAGCTCATCGCAACCGGGGCAAGGGAAATGGAAATTCGCTCCCTGACCCGAAACCGCGGATACGGCGATCTTATGGATTGCGGCATCCTGCGGATGCTCGAGGGAAAAACCACACCCGAGGAAGTACTTCGGGTGACCTTCTCGGAAGAGACTACAGAGGAATAAACGCCGGGTTTTGCTTTTTTAGCGGTCGCGCCAGGCAATCTGGCCGAGATGCCCCCGGCGGCGGAGAGAACGCAGGTATCGGCTTGCGCGGACCCCGATGCTTTCGATCAGCAGCGCCACGAAAACACACCCGGCCAGCCCGAGAAAAATCACCGAGATCACCCATCCGGGCCAGGCAATCAACCGAGAGGCCTCCGCAAAACGGGGATTGTAATGAGCCAAAAGTCCCAGCGCCCCAATGATCCCAAGCGAAAGAAGAGGAACCCGAAACCAGTTCAGGACAGAAAACCGGCTCTTGGCGGGAACCTTTTCTACCGGTTGTCTGAAATGCCGTACAGGCACTCCCCACAACAACGCCCCATCCATTGTCTCCGCGGCTTGCTCCCTGAGAAGGCGGGCGGCCTCGGTCTTTTGATCTTTTATTGTATGTTCCATAAACATCCCCCATTGAGATTGTACAGACCTGCCTTTACAAGCAATCTCTGACCTACTTATTATACCCATTTGAGGCATTCAATGCAAGAACAATCCCTCTCTTTCCGTCCTGTAACAAGAACGGCTTATCGGACCTGCGTTACGAACCGCCGGCCCGCCGGAGCGAAAACAGCGACTCATAACAGGGGCCGGTAAAGTCCGATCAAAGCCGGCACTCCGCAATAAAAGATTTTATCGGAACTTCCTTTTTCTGCACCGTTGTACAGGCGGCTGCTTATTTTGTCCGAAACCGGCAGACCAAAAATGTCGAACTGAAAGTGAAAATGTACGGACTTATGAGGAGTGCGATATGCAGGCGTTTGAATATACAGCATGGGACACAAGCGGACAGTGCCACGAAGGCGTACGACAGGCCTCTTCGCGGCAGGAGCTGCTGGCCGTGCTGCGCCAGGAAAACCTCACGCCCGTCTCGGTCACCGAAGTGCAGACGGCCGCCGCGGAAGAAAAAGAAAAAACCGCCCGCGTCCGCTATCGCCGTGTCCGCTCCGAGCAACTGTCAACCTTTTGCTGGCAGTTGGCCACCATGCTCGAAGGCGGCCTGTCCATCACTATTGCTATCCAGACCATCGCAGATGACATCACCAATCCCTATTTCGAGGCCACCCTGAAGGATATCTCCTCCAATCTCGAAAAAGGCGAGACCTTTTCCGACAGCGTCAAGGCCTATCCGAAAATTTTCAACCACCTGGCCTGCTCCATGATTATGGCCGGGGAAACCGGAGGATCCATGGTCACCTCACTTCGGCGGCTGGCTGAATATTATCAGGAGCGTGACAAGCTGGTCCGCAAAGTCCGCGGAGCCATGGCTTACCCGGCTTTCGTCGTCACCTTTATTGTCGTAATTATCGTTGTCCTGATGACACTGATTGTACCCCGATTTCAAGTCATGTTTGACACCTTCAAGGGTGAACTGCCCGCGTTTACCCGCGCATTCATGGCCGTGTATCATGGGCTGGTCGGCAACCTGATTTACCTGATCCCCGGCCTGATGGTACTGATCGCCGCCGCAGTCGGTTTTTCCAAAACCGCGCCGGGACGCGCTTTTATGTGCCGCCTCGGACTCAACTTCCCGCTGATCGGACGCATCAAGCGAATGGCCTTCGTCTGCATGTTCTGCCGAACGCTGGCCACCCTGGTCTCTGCCGGGGTAACGGTACTGGACGCCTTTGTCATCCTGGCCGAAATGAATTCCAATGACCTGCTGCGAAACGGCGTCCTCCGGGCCCGGCAGCGCATGACCGAAGGAACTTCCCTGGCCGACAGTCTGGCCGAGTGCGGTCTGTTCCCCGGGGTGGCCGTCAAGATGACCCAGATCGGTGAGCACTCCGGCTCGCTCGTGCCGGTACTCGAAAAAACCGGCGAATTTTATGCTCGAAAAGTCGATGAGCTCGTCTCCGCCATGCTGAGTCTGCTCGAACCGATCCTGATCGTCACGGTCGGGTCCATCGTGCTGACTGTGCTGCTGGCGATGTACCTGCCGATTTTCTCGATGTCGGTATAAACGCAATATGGAATAAAAAGAAGAAACGGCCAAGTCTGAATCTTCTGAGAAGCAGTAAAAACGGAAGCTCAACACGGAGGTTGAGATGGAACTTGTCAACAAAAAATGTACATTTTTTTTTAGGAGACAGACACATGACAGGCAGAAAAGGATTTACATTGATTGAACTGATGGTCGTGATTCTGATCGTCGGTATCCTCGCGGCCGCTTCGATCCCCCTGATGCGAGGCCGCATTGATTCGGCCAAGTGGGCCGAAGCCAACGCCACAGCCGGCACGATCCGTTCGGCGGTACGCGTTTACTACGCCGAACACGGCTCCGCCCCGACAGGCGGCCTGGGAGTCGCCGCTACCCGCACGGCACTGGGCTTTGACGAAGCGGACTTGACGGGGACCTACTTTCTCCCCAGCGATTACACGATCGTCAGCGTCAACAGCAACGGGCAGGCAGAAATCCGGGTTCAGGGCAGCCAGGATAATGCCCCCACCGGAACCAAGACCCTGACGACAGACGGAGTCTGGCAGTAAGCGGGCAGGCAGGATAAATCAACAGCGGAGGAGGCCTTGTGCTTCCTCCGCTTCCTGCATCCCGATCAGACAAACGAACATCACACAAAGGAGTTCCGGATGAACAGGAAGGCCAACAGCAGGAAACACCGCCCGGCCGCCCGGCAACCCCGAAAGCCATCTGCTTTCAACGCAGCCCCAGGCGTAACCCTCGTGGAATTGATTGTCGCTTCCCTGATTCTTGCCGTGGCCGCCGTTGGAGCCCTCAGTTATCAGTACCATGCCGTCAAACGCGCCAGAATCGCGCGGGCAGAAATCTCCGCTTCCCAACTGGCCCAGCTCCTGATCGAAGACTGGAAAAGCCGCGGCGGAGACACCTTCTACGACCCGGCTGATCTCGAACTGGGCTTTGAGAAAACAGGCAACGTGGGGCAATACAAAATCACCCTGAACGATTTCCCCATGTGGGTCGAATTGCAACACGAAGACCTCGAAGTCGATGACGCCGCCGGCGTCACGCTCCGCGAAATCCGGATTACGATCTCCTGGCGGCGAGACTATGAAAACATCACACCCGCCGCCTCAGATCCAACGTTTACAACAACCACCTATGTCCGCCGTGATCAGTCCGGCGGATAATTGAGGCCAGCCCATGCAGACCGGGAAAACATCGCATAAACAAGGGTTCAGTTTGATTGAGTTGATGGTGGTGGTAGCCACGATCGCCATCCCGATCCTGGCAGTCGGCATCCTCGCCGCCGGCGGATCCAAAAGTTTTCAGCAAACCTACGACAGCATTCATAAACCCATCAAAGAAGATGCCCTGGCCATTTTGACCACCTTTGGCACAATCGGCCGCAAATCCAACCGAAGCAATTATAAAGTGTACCGCATTTCAAACGGCGTCTATACCGAGGCCCAGCCCCTGCCCAACCAGGAGACCACATACGGACAGGCCGTTGAATTTCGCTACTGGGACGATCCTTTCGACCCCGCCAATCCCGGCGCCGAGACACTCGAAGTATCCAACACCGGAACGCATTATGTCCTCTTTTATCTCGACGGCGAGGCCCTCAAGGCCGACTTCGGAACTGTCAGCGGCAATACGGCCGCCATCCTGAACGGCTCCCGGACCACAGCCAATCTGGATACCACGCAGGTACTGACCCAACAGGTCGATTTGACCGAAGGAACCGACCTGTTCACACATGATGTCATCGGCGGATCCGGGGCAGGATGCGTACGGCTGAAAATGACCCTGACAGACGGGGAAGACGAAAGCGTCGAAATCAAAACCTCCGTTCAGCTTCGCATGAACTGGCCCCGATAAACCCAGGCACAGCCCATGAGAAAATGTACCCGACAATTAAGAAAGCAGCAGGCCGGCGGCGTTCTCGTCCTGGCGATGATCCTGCTGCTGATCTTATCGATCATGGGCCTCAGTATGCTCACGGCGGCCGTCGGGGTCCAGCAGCAGTCCATCCGCGTAAAACGGGAAGCGGCGGCGGCCGCGGCCGCCGAGGCCGCCTATGAACAGGCCGTTTTCTGGATGTGCCGCCAGCCCGATCTGTTCCTGGCCATCGACCAGGCCGAGCCGACCGGCACCGTAACCTTTCCCGACAGCGCCGGCTGGTATTCCATCCGGTTTGCCGCGTTTGCTGATTACCGGCCCGTCTTCGAAGTGCTGGCCCATGGACAATCCGGCCTCTTCGAAAAAAATATCCGGGTCTTTCTCGTACAGGCCATCACCGGATGGGAGATGGGCTCCTGCCGCGTCCCCTCCGGATATACCGCCACCACGGAAGTCTTCTTTGCCGATCGCGAAATCATCGACATGCCGATCCATATCAATTCCTTTCAATCGCCGGATGATGAGAATATCGACATCCACGTCCAGGGCAATCCGGATTTTCGCCAGCCCGTCTCGATGAGCGAATCGCGGCATTCGGCCTCCGGCAAAGACAAGTACAGCGCACTGATCGACACATTTGACAACGGAATCTACTTTAATCAGCCCCAGAGCCGCATCAGCGATGAAGAAACCATCCGGATCAAACTCGACTGGTTCCGAAAAATCCTCGAAGAGCAAAAACCCGATCTGATCCTGAACCCTGCGGCCAGCCCGCATATTTCCGGAGGCCTGCCGACAGTCCACCTTGAATTCTTCGTGGGAACCGACGGCATCGGTTATCTTCGCATCACCAACCACTGCACAGTGCGCGGCTATCAGCGAAACATTTCACAAACCGATACCTGGGATTATAAAATTACCCCCGGAACAGACGGCAAACGATTTGAAAAATACCCGATCTACGGATACCACTATATACCCGAAAACGCCTCCGCCACCGGCCAGCAAACAACCCGGACCGTGCAAAGCACCTATGTCACACCCACGTACGGCACAATCCAGGGAACCCCCGGCGGAGAACTCTTCGTGGATGGCCATGTCGTCATCGGAAGCAGCAGTGAAGAGGCCGCTTCCGTCCCGGGCCGCGTAATGAATCTGGTCCAGGGACGCATCACCGTTGTCGCTACCGGCAACATCTGGCTGACCAATTCCATTCAGGTTTCCGACAGGGACGATGCCGGCGGCAGCTACCCGCGTCTGGCCGACGGCCGCCCGGCCCATGAAAACCCCAACTCTCTTGGTCTGGTGGCACGCGGCGTCGTGAAAATTATCGATCCCGGCCTGGTCGAAAAGCTCGGCCAGCCGCCTTATGTGCCCAATACCGTCTATCAGCCGGTCGGAATCCTAGATCTCGGCCGGCCGGCTCATTCGCACCACCGGCACCTGCCTGACCCGCTGATCGTCGAGGCGGCCGTGACCGTCTGCGGGGGGGGATGGGGCGCCGAGAATGTCCTGCGGGGCTCCTACGGCGGACGCAAGGAGCAAAGCGGAAAAACCGATGACCTGCTGTTTCGGGGTCTGCTGGTCGAAGCCATTCGCGGCGTAGTCGGCGTCATCGGCACCGACGGCTATGTCAAACAGTATTATCTCGATGAACGCCTCACACGCGGCATCGTGCCGGGCAACCTCTGGTTCAAGGGAAAGTATATTCCTGTTCCGGGCGGCTGGATCGAAAGCCGCAATCTGACAACCGAATAACGTAATCGGGCGAGGCATATAACCATGAAAATTCATACACAAGAAACCCAGTCAGCCAGGCAGAACGGCTCGGCGCTGATTCTGGCCGTGATGCTCCTGCTGATGCTCTCGATCTTTTCGCTGGGGGTTCTCAAAAGCGCCGAAGGGGCCCATGTACAGGCCGTGCGGCATAAACGCGAGTCCGCCGCCCGCGCCGCGGCTCAGGCCGCCTACGAAAAGGCCGTCTTTGCGATGAGTCAAGAGCCGGACCTGCTCTCCACCCTGGCCGCAGGACCTCTTTCGGCTGCCCTGAACTTTCCGGACAGTCAGTCTTCCTATACCGTCAACCTGGCCGCATTCATGCAGGCCAAACCCGTCTATCGAATCACCGCCGTCGGACAGTCCGGCACCTTCGATCAGACCATCCAAACGTACGTCATCCAGGCCGTTAACGGCTGGGCCATGGGACGCTGCCAGATCCCCACCGGGGCCACCTCGCTGACGGATGTCAATTTTGTCAACGGCGAAAAAATCAACATGCCCATCGAAATCAACAAGCTGAACGACAGCCCCGACCTGCGCGATATCAAAATCACCGGCAATCCTTCATTCCTTCAGCCCGTCAATGTCAGCGAGTCGCGCCGCTCGAGTGTAGGGGTGGATAAATACAGGGATGTCATGTCCACCTTCAAGGCAGGCATCTTTTTCGATCAACCCCAGATCCGGGTGGTCGAAGAAGAGGTCATCAATGCGAAAATCAACCGTTTTAAAAATAACACCAATACTCGATTCTCGTTTACCCCGGTTGCCGCTGCTCCGCTGCCCAATCGGCTGCCCGCGGTACATCTCGAATTTTTCGTCCAAAACGGCCGGGGCAAGGTGCGAATCACAAACCACTGCACCATCCGCGGATTCAAACAGGCCTATGACAATCGGACCTATGATTTCAAAATCAAACCCGGCTCCGGCGGGGACCAATTTGAGCGATACCTGATTTACGCCTATCATGTCCGCAGCAGCAATGCCGATGACAATGGGGATCGGTTTATCGTTCCTCTTGAGGAAACCTATGTCTCTCAGGATTTCGGAGGATTGGTCTCCATCGCCGGAGGGCAGATTTTCGTCGACGGCAATGTGATCCTCGGTTGTCGCTGGCCGGATATGGGCCCCCTGGCCGACATGGTCCAGGGCCAGATCACCGTGGCGGCCACCGGCAATATCTGGGTCGGCAATTCCATTACTGTATCGGACTATGACGATCTGGGCAATCACTATCCGCGCAAGGCCGACGGCCTGCCCAGCGATTTGAACCCCAATATTCTCGGACTTGTCGCCAAAGGAGTCATCAAAGTTGTCGATCCGGGCATGAGCGCTTACAGTTACGTGGATGGCTCGCCGATAGAACCTCCCGGATACGAATATGTTCCGATCGGACTGCCGGATAATCCCTTCTGGCCGAACAGCAAAAACAGAAATCTGCCCGATCCGATCATTGTTGAGGCCTCGCTGACCATCGGAGGCGGCGGCTGGGGCGCTGAAAACGTGAAACGAAGCTATTATGGCGGAAGAAAAGAAAACGGCGGCGTCCAGGATACGCTGATCCTGCGAGGCAATATTACCGAGTCGATCCGGGGCGTGGTCGGGATTACCAACCAGGACGGGTATTTAAAGGAATATCACTGGGACCCGCGGCTGCAAACAGGGATTTTACCGGGCAATATCTGGCTGAAAGGAAAATTCGTGCCGGTGCCCGGCGGCTGGAATGAAAGACAGATTGTGCAGAATCAAGAATGAAGACGGACCGATGTCACTAAAAACAAAATATCAAAACCTGCTTCGCAGACTGGAAACAAACACGCTCGAATGGGCAGGACTGGACATCGGCTCCGGTTCGGTAAAAACCATCCGGGGAAGCTGGAACGATCACCGGTTTACAGCCACCGGCGCCTGCCTGGTCGAATTGGAGGATCGGGATCCGCAGGATACCCGGAAACAGGATGACCTCACACAGGCCATCCGTCTCTGCCTGCAAAAAACCGGCCTGAAAACACAATGCGCTATCTGTGCTCACAGCGGGCCGGAAGTAGTCACCCGGCATTTTCGGTTCCCCCCCCTGCCCGATGAGGCCCTGGCCCAGGCCACTCAGCTTGAAGCCCAGCAGATGAGCCCCTTTGATCCCGATCAGAGTATCATCTCGTATCAGGCCGTACCGGCCTCCGAGACGGCCGCTGAGTCCGGACGGGAGGGATTCCTCGTCGTGGCCATGCGAGAAGCCATCGAACAAAAAATCGACTGGGTCCGCGCCGCAGGCGGAAAAGTGCTGCTGATGGATGTCGAAGGACTGGCCGCCCTGAATTGCCTGCTGACGTGCCTGCCGCAAACCCGCAACAAAACGGTCGGCCTCATCCATATCGGAAACCGCTTTACCACCGTCTCGATTCTCGGCGAAAACGGCATTCCCTTCATTCGGGATCTGACCTATGCCGGGAAAAATATCCGGGCCGCGATCCGCCAGCAGACCGGCCTGTCCGATCCGGAAATCCGAAAGGCCCTGTTTCATACCGACGGCCTTGTGCCCGATTCGGATGCACTTCGGACGGCCCTGAAAAACGCCGCCACGCGAAATATCTCCGACATCAACGAAACGCTTCGCTATTACCTGACCCAGAATCCGTCAGGCCAACTCAAACAACTCTACATAACAGGCGGCTGGGCCATGAGCCGGAGCTTTGTTGAACTGCTGGCCGGGGCGCTGCCGATTCAGGTGGAGGTCTTCAATCCGTTTCAGACTCTCCCCATCGAGGCGCCGCCTGCCCAGGAGTCACTGATGAAACAATCCGGCCCGGCCCTTGTGGTCGCTGCCGGTCTGGCCATGAGGACAATCCGATGAAATTTACCATTGACCTGCTCCAGGGAAAAGGACTTCCCCAGAAAAGCCGGCCGGGCACAATCGCACTGGCTGCCATCCCGTTCCTGGTCCCCCTTCTGGCGACCGGACTGATGGCCGGACAGTGGTATTACAAGCAAAGCTTGATCGCAACCGAACAGGCCATTCTCGAACAGAATCAGCAATACATCCAAAAGCATAAAGAAGAGCTGGAGCTTTATGAATCCACGCAGGAACAGATACTCGGGGCGCGCCATGAAATCAAAAATATCCAGGAGGCCCTGGAGTTCGAAGTCTCATTGTCCCCCCTCCTGCTGGAGCTGGTAGAAACCCTTCCCGACGAGATTTTTGTCACCCGGCTGGATTTCGAATATCAGCCGCTTCGCCGAAAGGCCGTCAACCCCGCCAATAACATGACCGTCTACCAGCGGGTGATTCGACGGACCCTGCGCATGATTCTGGCCGGTCCCAACCAGATCGAAACCGACCAGGCGGTCGATGCCTACATCCAGACGCTGCGCAGCAGCCCGGCGCTCTCGCAAGTTGCGGAGAAAATTCAAATTACCTCTCGGCAGGAAACCGAAATCGATAAAAAAATTCTCCTGGTCTATGAAATCAAATGTCCGCTCATTGAACAAATACAGAAGATGAACCCATGATCTTTCAAAGCAAAAAATACTGGATTACTGTCGGGGCCTTCTGGGCTCCCTGTCTGGCCCTGGTCGTCCTCGGCTATCTGCTGGCCATGGAACCCCAGGCCCGGCGGTACAAAAACGTCCACGAGGCCTTCATTGTCAGCAATGATCGGGTCAGCGTGGCCCGACTGGCCTCTTTTGAGGACACCCGCAATCGGCAGCAAACGCTTCTGGAGAACCTGCGCGGAACCATCAGCGAATTCATCGTCCCGGCCGATCAAAAAGATCGAATCCTCTTTGAAATCAGCCGCCTGGCCAGCACACTCGAACTGGCCGACTATGCCGGAAAAAATCAGCAGGACCTCTGGAACATCGAAGAGGAAGAACAGATCAAAATCCACCGCTTGTGGATGACCATTAACTTCAAGTCCACATTCCGGCAGTTCGCCGAATTCCTGAACTCGATGGAACGAAACCTGCCGGCAGTATTTGTCGAAAGCGCAGGCATTGAATCCGTCCGGGAACAACCCGGCCGGCACCGGGCCAAGCTCCTGATTGCCTTCTTTACGCGGCCCGAGACAAAATCCGCCGCCGCGGCCGAGCCGGACAAAACAACAACGCGGGAGTCTCTTTCATGAAAACAATAGCCGTCATCAACCAAAAGGGCGGCTGTGGAAAAACCACAACCGCTGTCAACCTGGCCGCGGCGCTGGCCACCCGCGACCTTCGCACCCTGCTGGTGGATTTGGATCCCCAGGGACATGCCACGCTCGGCTTCGGACTCCAGCCCGACACCCTCGAACAAACCATTTACGATGTCATTGTAAACCCCCAGGCCCTGCTGACGCGAATCCTGCTGCCGACGCAGATCGCAACTCTGCAGATCGCACCCAGCAATGTGCTCCTCAGCGGCGCCGAATCGCAGCTCATGCGTATGGTCGACCGCGAGTATATCCTGCGCCAATGCCTCGCGGAAGTCGCCGACCGGTTCGACTGCTGCATCATTGACTGCTCTCCCTCGCTCAGTCTGCTGACCCTCAACGCCATGGTCGCCGCCGACGAACTGATTATTCCCGTCCAGACGCATTATTACGCCATCGAAGGACTTCGCCAGGTCATGGAAACGATTGATGTCATCCGGGAACGTTTTCATCCGGAGCTGCGTATGCGCGGCATCCTCCTGACACTCGCCGAGCGACGCACGCTCCTCAGCCGGCAGGTCGAAGAGCAGATGCGCGAATACTTCGGCGACCGGGTTCTTCAAACCGTCATCCATCGGAGTATCCGTCTGGCCGAGGCTCCCAGCGCCGGTCAACCCGTAATCACCTACGCTCCCGACTGCACCGGGGCAATCGAATATCAATCTTTAGCAGATGAGTTAAGCCATGACATCCAAATCAGGACTGCACAAGAAAGTTGCCTTCATATTTGACGGAACGCCGTCCGGTTCAACGCCGAACGCCTCTGAAGCGCCGGTCTCCGACAAGACGCCGCAGACCCCTTCCGTGCGCCCGCCGACAACCACCTATGGGCCGCAGCCGATTGCCGCTCCGGCAAAACCGGCGACCGCCAGGCCCACGGCCAAAAAAACACAGCCCGCGGCACGACAAAAATCGAAGCAGGCACGCAAAAAACAAAAAACCGATCCAAAGCAGGCCAAAATGCTCGTCCTCGTCGCCGTCCTGGCCGTCGTGTTTGTAGGCATCCTCTTTTTCGTACTCAACAGCCCAACGCCGGCTCCTAAAAAGGCCGGCGCCGCCAACGCCGCGGCCGCCGCCGTCACCCCCTCTCCGGAACCGGAGGTCCCCGCCCCGGCCGCAACAAACTGGACTCGTCCGGAACCCTGGCCCGACGAAACACGCGATCCCATGACCCCCGGGCCCCAGGGACGTGCCGCCGACGGAAGCGCCTACGACCGGCTCGTCAAAGGCATCGTCTACAGCCAGACAAACCCTTCGGCGATCGTTGGAGACCGGATTGTCTCTGTGGGAGATACCATCAACGGGATCACCATCGTTGCGATTGAAAAAGACGCCGTGGAATTCGAAAAAGACGGCAAACGATGGACACAGCCCGTTCAGCGATAAGTCCGGCAATCGACCCGCTTTTTTAGACAGACAAGAGAAAGGAATGATAGGATGGAAAAGACAAAGGGAAAACAAATCGGACTGCTGCTGCTCTTTTTGACAGCGGCCGCGGGGGTGACCGGACAGGAATCTCAGTCCCCCGACCCGGCTTCTACAACCGTTTCCGCCGCGGTGCGGGCCGAACTGCTGACCCCCGTACAGCAGCGAATGCAGCAAACGGTCAGCGTGGACTTTCGAGACACTCCGATTGAGGATGTGCTGCGGATTCTTGCGGTCAAAGCGGGCGTCAACATCATCAAAAGCCCCAAGGTCGAAGGAACCGTCACGGCCACTCTGACCGAGGTGCCCCTCATCGAAGTACTCAGCAACATCCTCGAAATACACGGCTACAGCTACCTGGCCTCCAATAACATGATCCGGGTCATCCCGACCGAAGAGATCGTTGACGTTCGCGAAAAAACCGTCAGCCGGGTTTATCGGATCACCTACGCCGACGTCAAAGAAGTGGAAATGGCGCTTCGAAAATTTATCTCTGAACAGGGATCCATCTCCTCCAATCCCGGTACCAGCAATATCATCGTCACTGACGTGGAAAGCAAAATCAAAGCCATTGACACCTTCGTCGATGAAATCGACCGCATCACCCCGCAGATTCTCGTCGAGGCCAAAATCTATGACATTTCCTCCAAGGACAGTCTCGATCTCGGCGTCCAGTGGCAAATGGGAACCAACACCGCGTACGGCATTGACGATACCGGTTATTACAACGGAGATGCGGTCACCGGCTATATCGGCAATGCGATGCAGGGAACCAATACCAACCCGGCTATTACCAGTGTCTTCTCCGGCATGGTCGGCAAAACCTCCGGCACCGACGGGCTGTTCCGATTCGGCATCGTCAATGACGCGGTTCGGCTCGAGGCCGCCATCCGGGCACAGCAGGAAGACGTCCGCGCCAAACTCCTGGCCAATCCGCGCATCATGGTCCTCGACAATATGCAGGCCGAAATCAAGATCGTCGAAGAAATTCCCTATCAGGAACTAACCGAGAGCAGCGCCGGAGGCAGCATCGGAACCACCGAATTCCGCGATGTCGGCGTCGAGCTGCGGGTCACCCCGCACTTAACCCGGGACGGCCTTATCCGGCTGCTCCTGAATCCGAAATTCAGTATCCGAACCGGTGATGTGGTCGTCGCCGGCGCCAACAACGCCAGCCCACAGCCCATCGTTGCCAGCCGGGAAACCACAACCACCGCCCTGATCAAAGACGGCCAGACCGTTGTCATCGGCGGACTGAAAAAACAGGACGTGTCCCAGCAGATCAACAAAATCCCCCTCCTCGGCGATCTGCCCCTGCTCGGCTTCCTCTTTAAATCCGAAGGCGAAACCACCATCAACAGCGAACTGGTAATCTTTATCACGCCTCACCTGGTCACCGACCCGGTACTGACTGAGGAAGAACAGCGGCACCTGGCCAATACCGTTTTTGTTTCACCCCGGGAGCCAAACACACGGGTAACGGTGGAACAGATGCAAAAATAAAACCAGCCCCAACAAACAGGTTCGGGACCGTCGAGAAATCCCTCCGGCGGTCCTTTTTTCTGCGCCGGACGTCCCTCACTCCGGCCGGGCCAACTCCCGCCTTAGCGACTCGACCAGCGGTGCAACGGTCTTTTCGGAGAAATCAAACTCCAGCCCCGCCTCCGCAAACAGCTCCGGCAGCGGACGACTGCCCCCCAGCGCCAACGCCTTGCGGTACCGGGCCAGGGCAGCCGACGGATCCTTTCGGGCCTGAAGCCACAGGCCCAGCGCACCCAGTTGCGCGATACCGTATTCAATATAATACAGCGGGGCAATAAACAGATGCAGTTGCCGCTGCCAAAGAGTCGCCTGTTCAGCGTCCAGCCCGGACCAATCCACCACGCCCCCGCCGAATCGTTCGTGAAACTCCAGCCACACCTGACGCCGCTGCCGGCGGGAATGGCCCGGATGCCCGTACAGCCAATGCTGAAAAGCGTCAATCGTCGCAATCCACGGCAGCAGGCGAAGGATCATTTCAAAGTGCTGGCGGCGGGAACGTGCGGCATCGCAGTCGCTGTAAAAAAGATCCAGGTGGAAAGACGAAAACAATTCCATGGCCATCGAGGCGACCTCGCAGAATTCGATCGGCGCATGACGGTAACTCAGCAGCGGCTGATCGGCGCAGGCATACGAATGAAACGCGTGCCCCCCCTCATGTAGCAGCACGCGCAGGTCGTCATTGCTCCCGACCGCGTTACTGAAAATAAACGGCTTGCGGGCTTCCCATAGATTCTCCTGATACCCCCCCGGCGCCTTGCCCTTGCGGCTGGCCAGATCCAGCAGCCCCAGGTCGATCATCTCCTGAAACTGCCGGCCGAGCTGTTCATCGAGCCGACTGAAAATCTCCTTCGTTCTGGATACATATTCCTCGATCGTCTCAAACGGCTTCAGCGGCGGCCTGCCCAGCGGATCGGCCTCCAGGTCCCACGGCCGAAGAGACGCCGGACCCATCTGCAACCTCCGCTGTTTATGCAGATCCGCCAGTGCCGGGACCGCGTGTTTTTCAATCGCCTCATGAAACTGCCTGCATGTCTGCGGCGAATAATCAAACCGGTGGTATTCACGAAACTTGTAATCAAGATAACTGTCAAAGCCCGCCCCGGCCGCAATTTGGCCTCGCAGATCGAGCATCCGGTCGAAAATTTCATCGATGCGATCCTGTTCCTGCAAACGGCGGTCCGCAGCCGCCTGCCAGGCGGACTGGCGGGTGCTTCGATTGGGCTCTTCCAGAAATTTCCGCATCTGGGACTGAGTATATTCCTGCCCCTGAAACGAAACCATCATCGCCCCGCAGACGGTCTGGTAGTCCTGGGCCAGCAAATCTTCCTTGGTTTGCAGGGGCACGTTTGCCTCGCGAAACAATTCAACATCCGCTTTCGTATCCCGGTCATACACCTCGTATTTCCGCACATCCGGCCCAAACCGCTCGCGCTCGGCCAGGTACTTTCGATCCAGTTGGTCGGCCAGCGGTTTGACGGCCGGCAGAATGGTTTCCACATAGCCCTTATACCGCCCGGCCCGAACCGCATCATCTGTCTGACAGGTCATCTCGATATATAAAATCGACTTTTGCTGAGCCAGCACGGTCTCCAGTTCCGAACGATCCAGGACAAACCGCTCCAGGTCCTCTGCCGAAGCAATGGCCCGCTCACACAGCACCGCATAGATCTTCTTGACCTGCTCAACGTTCAGTGCATCAAAATCCGCGGGAACAAACTCCCGCGGCCGATACGGAGGAATCTTCTCAAACATACAACCATCCGACTGATTTCCCGCCATGCCTTGTTCTCCAATCCGCTGCAAGCGTTATCGTTTCTTGGGTCCGTCCAAATCCAACAGGCGCCGCCAGGTCTGGATATGCCCCTGCTCGTCGGCCTGATCCTTGGCGATTACGGCTCGCGTCGCGTCATCCCAGTCGGCCGCAGCCAGAAGTTCGCTGTAATGATCAACGGCCTTGGACTCAACCCAAATCCCCATCCGCAGAATCGCCCGTCGGCCGCAAAGCCGGCTGCCGATCCCGAAAATCATCCCCACCGCCCACCAGAACAACCGCAGCGGGCCGGGCGTCAGCCCGTATTCATACAGCCGTGTCTGGAAATCCTGCTGATGCGTCATTTCGTTACACATCGCGGCAATCAGCTCGCGGTTCAGTTCCGTCTCGGCCCGGCCGATCTGAAGCCGGTAGATTGTCACCGCCATGGTCTCAAGCGAATGCAGCGTTCGAAGGGCTTTGCGAATTTTCTTCCGCTCTCCCGCCGGCAGTCTGCGACCGCGAAAGGCAATCTCTTCATGCCGCCACTGCGGCCGAACCACCTCGACGCCTCCGTGTTCATCCGTTTTGTTTTGCATAGCCCGGTCCCATCATCGGCTACATGGTTACCCAAATCCTTGATTGCCCGCCGCTGGACTTACGCACTCTCCTCCGTTGACACACGAAAAAACCGCCCTTAAAAACGGCCGTCAATTGGAAACAGTCTTTTTCTCGGCCGCCGGTCCGCCGCAAAGACAGTTATACAGCCACGCAAAGATCATCCCGCCGATCCAGCCGTCCACAAAGGCCCAGATCAGCCCGACCACGCTGCCGGTCGGCGAGATTGTATACCCCCGGTATACCGCGCTGAGAAATTCCGACTGGACCGCATTGCCCTCAAAGACGATGATCCACCACGTCAGGAAAAAAAGACCCAGCCCCCACACCAGCCCGCAGGTCAACCCAAATGCCTTTACATTCAGCTTCATGGTTCGCTCCCTGTTTTTATCCTTCCCTTTGTTTATCCGTCTCCAAAGAGACAGGTTTCGATTCCATTGAATACTCACTTTCTTTAATAATATCAACACGAATGTTTGTATAGCGGGGACAAACTGATTTATCGGGAGGATTCCCGAATTGCCGCGTATAAAAGACACGATCGCTTAACCCGGAATATCCCTCAAGTATCCCGCCCTGCCGGTAATAAAATGAAGCTTTTTCACGGGTTCCCAGACCGACAAAAACAGAAGGGTGTTCTGTGGAGAACTCCCACGAACTCCAGAGACCTTTTTGGGCGGCTTGCAGCAAAGGCGAGACGCCGATCAGCTCATCCGGAATCCCATCCCGATCCGTATCGGCCCAGGCCACCGCGTGAAAGGCCCCCTCGGCTCCGGCAAGAACATGCTTGAGTTGAACCCGCAGGCGGCACGGAACCGCAAGGGCCTGGTCGGGAAGGACTTGCCAAACATAACAGGCCTGTGCCTGAGTGACACGGATGTCAACCTGTTCTTCAAGCACTCCTAAAGTACCCCTTACTGCGGCTTCGTAGGTTCTTGCCAATTCAAGAATATCATCCGCCAGGAAGGGCCGGTCGCCAACCCTGAGCCACTTGACTGCCCCGCGCAGATATCGGTGTGTTGTCTGCTGAAAATCTTCGGAACAGGCAAACGACCTCGAAAGCACGGGAGCCACGATTTGATGAATCGCATAACAAGCCAGCCCCGGGTACTCCGGAAGCTGCTTTCGGATCCGATCGTACACCTCCCAGCCCTCTTCAGGGCGGATCCATCCTTCCCGGCACGCATCCGCCAATAGCTTCCAGGCCTCCGTGCAATAAGGATTTTCTTCAAGGGCCTGATTCAGAAGCGACAAATAGTGTGCCTTCTCCGCCTGAAGCATAAAAATATGACAGGCCGCCAAGGCATTTCGATATCGTTCATAAGAGAGATTCATCGCGCCGGCCAGCATAGCAAATTCGTACTGAATTTTTCGTTTTCGCGTCAAGGGACACAGAAAGTAGCCGTTTTTGCGCCCTTCCGTGCCGCCATACCGAACAGGGTACGGCCGCTCCCCCGCCAGCCACCCCTCATACGCATGCCATCGTTCCAGCAAACGGACCGACGGAACACCAAGACATTTAAATACACCGCTGGCATAGTACGCCTGCTGCGAACAAACCCCGCCCCGCTGGAGAATGGCAGGAAGCGCCATGGCCCCCGGAACCTCGGTATAATTCCGAGCACGATCACCGGTTATATATTTCGGATCCGAGTGAATCCGACCAAGACTTTCCAGGGATCGATCCCGGTAATGCCGAAGCGCCCATTCCCTCTCGGCGATGGGAATGTCATTATCCGCAATATGCAGAAGCAGCGGCCACGGCAGGGTATCCAGCGGGTAAAGCATCTCCCCCTGATGCTGAAGATAATAGCCAAAGGATTCGCGGCATGACGGAACCGGACGCCCCGCAGCCACCCAATCCATCCAGTCAGCTCGAATCGTTTCCCCTTTCGCCTGACCATACACAAAGGCAAACGCCAGTCCGAGTTGACGGAATTGATCAAATTGTCGGCCGTAGGTTTTTTTCAACTCCCACAAACAGGGTACCACCTGGGGGCTATAATCCGGATGCAGGCCCACTAACAAATCCCGATACAAATCCTCATCCCCCTCGATCCAATCCCAGAATCCAACCGGAGCGTCAATCTCATGTTTCGCGCGGCTTGCCGAATAACGAAAAAACTGATCCATCACAGAAGCAGACAAAACTCCCTCGGCGGCCGATTCAGAGAGCTTGTGTTCTTCCAGGGAGACTAAAAGAGATAAATCAGAATCCGAAAATGCCGAAAACGAAAAAAAACCTGCATACAGAAAGAGCAATATCCCCGTTCCTCCTCGAATCCGCCTGCATGGCAGCCCAGATGCCTTTCTGTTCAAATCCATACCTCTGCTCCGTGAAAGTCCTGCCTTTCCCTGCTTGAATCTAATCATACCCTTTGACTTGGAAAATGGTATACAAAAAGCACTCTCCTGACTGACAAAACAGCATTCCGGAGAAAATATCTGCCAAAATGACAAGGACAAAACCCATTTAAGCATATCATAAATATATATAAATAAAGCGTTTATATCTTTACTGGTGAATCTGGCACGTCGTTTGCAATCAATTATAGACAAGGTATTTTGTCAACAAAGAAGACCAGAACAGGAGACAGGATTATGGCTAAAATTATCGGCATTGACCTGGGGACGACCAACTCAGTAGTAGCGGTCATGGAAGGCAGCAGCCCAAAGGTGCTCATTAACGCCAGCGGGAATCGATTAACGCCTTCTGTGGTCGGCTTTACGGAAAAAGGCGACCGCCTGGTTGGCCAGACCGCCAGGCATCAACAGGTCACCAATCCGCAAAATACTGTCTTTTCAATCAAACGCTTTATGGGGCGCCGCCACAAAGAGGTCAGCTCCGAGGAAAAGATGGTTCCTTATACAATTACCGGCGGGCCAGAGGAACTGGTAAAAGTCTCTGTCCGAGGAAAAGAGTATACTCCACCTGAAATATCCGCAATGATCCTTCAGGATCTCAAAAAGACGGCCGAGGACTATCTGGGTGAGAAAGTCGAGCAGGCGGTAATTACCGTACCTGCCTATTTTAACGATGCACAGCGTCAGGCCACTAAGGATGCCGGCCGAATCGCGGGGTTGCAGGTCGAACGAATCATTAACGAACCGACTGCCGCGGCCCTTGCTTATGGCCTGGAAAAAAAGAAAAACGAAAAAGTCGCCGTATTCGATTTTGGCGGCGGAACATTTGACATCTCCATTCTCGACATAGGAGACAATGTATTTGAGGTTCTCAGTACCAACGGCGATACCCATCTCGGCGGCGATGACCTCGATGAGGTACTCATTAACTACCTGGCCGATGAATTCAAAAAGACCGAAGGCATCGACCTGCGAACCGATCCCATGGCCCACCAGCGGCTCAAAGAAGCGGCCGAAAAGGCCAAGTGCGAATTGAGCACACAGGTTGAGACAGCCGTGAATCTGCCGTTTATCACGGCCGACCAGAACGGTCCCAAACATCTGAATATCACCCTGACACGCAGCAAGTTCGAGGCCCTTTGCGAACCGGTTTTCAACCGGCTCAAGGACCCCTGCCGCAAGGCCATCACAGATGCCAAACTCTCCGCCGGAGAAATCAACGAAGTCCTGCTGGTCGGCGGATCCACCCGGATTCCCAAGGTCCAGCAAACTGTCAAGGAAATCTTCCAGAAGGAACCCAACAGAAGTTTGAATCCGGATGAAGTAGTAGCCATCGGAGCAGCCATCCAGGGAGCCGTTCTGGCAGGGGATGCGGGCGTTAAAGATATTCTTTTGCTGGATGTGACCCCCCTCTCGCTGGGCGTCGAAACCCTCGGCGGTGTCATGACCAAACTGATCGAGCGAAACACCACCATTCCGACCAGCAAAAAAGAAGTCTTCTCCACCGCCGCGGACAGTCAGCCCAGCGTGGACATCCATGTCTTGCAGGGCGAGCGCGAATTCGCTCGCGACAATCGCACCTTAGGCCGGTTTCAGCTTACCGGAATCCCCCCGGCCCCGCGAGGCATGCCCCAGATTGAGGTAACCTTCGACATCGATGCCAACGGAATCCTCAACGTTTCGGCCAAAGACCTCGGCACCGGGAAGGAACAATCCATCAAAATCCAGTCCAGTTCGGGTCTCAGCGAAGAGGAAATCGAAAAGATGACCCAAGAGGCCGAATCGCACGCAGAAGAAGACAAGAAGCGTCGCGAAGTGGTCGACCTGAAGAATCAGGCCGATCAGATGGTCTATCAGACTGAAAAACAACTCAAGGAATACGGCGACAAGGTCCCCGCGGATGTCCGCAGTAAGATCGAAAACGCCATGAATAACCTCAAAGAAGCCGCCAAAGGGGACGACGGCGAGGCAATCAAGCGGGCCCTTGAAAACTTTAACAGCGAAGTCCAGCAGCTCGGAAAAATCCTCTACGAAGAGGCGGCCAAAAAACAGGCGGCCGCCGGCGGCGCCTCGGCCGAAGGCCCTCAGCCGCAGCAGACACCGCCACCAGAGGGCGAGGTCCATCGTAAAGGCAATGACGATGTCATTGATGCTGAGTTTGAGGCCAAATAAAGTAAGGTTGTCTCTGTCAGGAAAAAAAGCCGCCGTCCCAAGCCAGGGAAGGCGGCTTTTTTAAGTGTCCCTTTTATTCAGAAATCAACGTTTTTTATCTTTCTTTGATTATCTTATGCAAAATCCAATTTTTTATTGGACTTTCTTGCGTTTTCAAACGTATAATCGACAATGTAACGAGGGTGGTGCCGGGTTTCTATATGAAGGGAGTCAATAATGGTAGTTCCCAAAACCAGGCCGGACGATTTCACCTGCAAAAACCCCCTCCTTTTCATTTTTTCCCCCAATCCCGATGATCGACACTATCAAATGCAGATGGAACAGCTCGACAGTATCCAGCTTGCCGTCGAAGATTGTCATTTGATGATTGCCGAAATCTTTGAAAAGGGGGACGGCCGAATGGGCAGATCAGATCTGCCAACCGATCGCTGCAATCGTTTCCGGGAAAAATTCAATGTTCACCCGGGCCAGTTTAAGGTTTTTCTGGTCGGCAGCGATTCGGAAGTACACTTGGTTTCCGATGATTGCATTTCGTGGCAGGAATTGATGATGCGGGTCAGTACCATCGCAAGGCAGTTTAATCCCGTCTTTTAAACCGCCGCCGGATAACCCAATGAAATGCAGGAAAACGGAGAACGGGGGGAGGTTGTTTTAAAAAGTACTTCAAATAATCACCCGTTAAAATCCAGAGCCCGCTTGTCTTTTAATTTTCAAAAAAGAGAGTACTTTCCAGGAACCTGTCGCTATGTACCCTCGTAAAACTTAAAGACTGTTGAATAAAGATTTTACGAAACATAAATTTTGTTTTTGTCGAACTCTTCCCAACCTGATACAATGACCGCCAACAATGTTTATTCGAGGAGAATGCAAATGTGTGATACATGCGGATGCGGCGAAAAAAGTTTGGATGCCAAAGTAGCTGAAGTGATAGACTCAATCCGTCCGATGCTTCAAAACGACGGTGGAGATATAGAATTGGTCGGCCTGGATCCGGACCACACCGTTCGGGTACGCCTGCAAGGAGCTTGCCGGGGATGTCCGGGAGCTCGTATGACGCTCAAAATGGGCGTTGAACGCCTTCTCAAACAGCGCATCCCCGAAATCAAGGAAGTGGTGGCCGTTGACTGATTCCCTATGGATTCGGCGGCTTCGGCCCGGCCGTTGGGGGCAAGTGGAGCTTATAAATAAAAATAAACCGAAGCGGATATAATTCATTTCGTATAATTTCAATCCGTTCAAAAGGGCCGATCTGCCTGGGAGGCAAAACCATCTGGTTGTTCTGGCCGGCCCGAGGCCCCAGAAACGCAATTCTACCTAACTTATATCTTCTATAGTATGTATTTTGTGTGGCCAGCCCCAGCCGTGAATCCCAGGCAATATAGGTAATATTTCTTTTGTAACAGTTCTCAATGAATTCCTCCGGGCCTTCCCCTTCAATCCGACGTGTGTGTACAAAAGAACTCTGTTTTCCCGGTGCAAACAGGGACAGGATATGCGGCATCGTCGTAGCCATCTTTTCTCCGGGAGATGCGGTTTTGATATACCAGACAGCCAAGTCCTTAAACTCCTTATCCATCGCTCCGCTGCCGATGCGCTGGAGAAGATTGATCTGGCTGGAGGTCAGGGCAAAAGCCGTCAGGCCGCAGGCCGCCAGTATCCATCCCGCGTGGGTACCCTTGGAACGCACCAGCTCAAGAAGGCCGTACAAAATCGCCGCCCCAAGTCCAACAAGGGGAACGTGTGCCGATTGCGGGCTGTATCGGCGAAATTCGGAAAGATCTGCGATCAGCGATACCGCCAGCGCAACAGAGAGACCGAAAAGACCCAGTTGAAGTCCGATCATTACACGCCGCGGGATTCGCACCTTCTGCCGAATCATCGCCCCGATACCCCGGATTCCATACAAAACAATCAAAAAAACAATCCAGATAACCGGCACGGCATACCGGGGCAGAGTAAAGGTTCGCGTCGCATGAAGAAGAAAATAGAGCCCCGCAAACAGGGCAAGCGAAAGCACATCCCATTGTTTCCTGCAAATCCCCCAGCCAACGGCCATCAGAAGGGCGAGGACAAATAATACCTGGCTGATTCTCAATAAGCCCCACCCCGGCGGCACACGTTTCTGCACCTCGCCTTCCTCTTCTTCATCCTCCATCCTCCATTCCGAGGGGACCTTGTGGTAGGTCGAAAAGCTTTCCTGCCAGAGATAGGTTGAAAACTTGCCAACAACCATCGGTTTTCCCTCGGCCGCCGCCTTATAAGAGCCAAGATAATCACCGGAGCCGGGCGCTCCGTGACTGAGCACCTGGCCGAGCACCCACAAGGCAACCGGCAGGCCGGCCAAAAACGTCAGCCCCGCTGCAGCCAGCCACTGCCGCCACGAACGATGCCGAAGCAGGTCCCAGACGAAAACGATCAGGATTAAAACGGCCCCTTCATACCGGATCATGCTTGCGGCGAAGGCGGCCGCATACGCCCAGCGCCCCTTCTCAAAAAGAAGATAAAAAGTCAGCAGAATAAAGAAAATCAGCGGCAGTTCGACAATCGGATGCACCATCCACCGCAGCACCCACGGGTTGACCAGCGCCGCCAGTGTGATCCAGAAGCTTGCCTTGCCCAGAAACCGCCGGGCAATGCCATACAGCAACAGACCGCAGAACGGATACATCAGGGCATTGAGCAGCAGCCCCGCCGTCAGCACCGGATGCGGCCCCGGAACCACCGTGCTCAACGCAATCTGAAGAATCCCCAGCCCCGGCAGGCGCTTGAAACTGCCCGGCAACTGAAACCGAAGAATGCTTCTGGCCGTATCCACAAAGGCCGGAAAATCGGAATTGGGAACGGCCTGATGTCCGAAATACAGAATCGCCAGATACGCCCCAAACAGAAACACAATAGCCGGGCCGACCATCTCCCAGGAAAGCCGCCCCCCGAAGGAAATCAGCAGGAAACGATTCGGACGGGAACTTGTTTGCGGAGTCGCCGTTTTTTTTCGTCGTCGGGAAACCATCTGTTATGCTTTCCGATCCGGCATCTGATCGGTACTGCCTCGAGTTCCCCCTCCAGCTCTTCGGAGAATTTGATCTCGACGCGACAGATACAACTGTTCCTGAATCAGTTTGCGGTTGGCGCTGATCAGGTCAGCCAAAATTCCCAGCACCCAGAGCAGGAACATCATGATCAGCAGAATCGCCGCCAGCAGCAGAGATTGAAGATGCCCGCCGCCCCGGCCGCTGAAGAAAAAGAACAGATAGCGGATACACAAAGCCAGCCCCAACAGACCCGGCAGAACGGAACAATACAAAAAAGTCCGCAGCGGCTTATAGGTAATATAAGAACGCAGGATGATGGATGCCGACCGACGAACATAGCGAGGAATCGATGAAATCAGACGCGATTCACGCGTTTTCGCGTTGACCCGGATAGGCACATGGCCGATCCGCAGGTCCATGTGCCCGGCCTGGATGATTGTCTCCAGTGTGTACGTATAGCGATTAAAGACGTGCAGTTTCATCGCCGCCTCAGCCGAGTACGCGCGAAACCCGCTGGTTGTATCCGGAATATCTGTCCCGGAAGACTGGCGCACCACCCGGCTGCCGATCTGTTGAAGCTTCTTTTTGCACCA
>JAHDQI010000112.1 GCA_018433925.1 Phycisphaerae bacterium
CTGGTGATGGCCGAGGCGATGGGGGCGGGTGTGCCGGTGATCGCTTATGATCGGGGGTCGCGCCGGGAGGTGGTGGACGACGGGGTGACGGGATTTTTGGTTTGCGATGTGCCGAGTGCGGTGGAGGCGATGGGGCGGATTGGAGAGATTGACCGGGCGGCTTGTCGGCGGCGCGTGGAGGAGAAATTTTCGATTGATTGTATGGTGGAGCAATATGAAGAAGTGTATCGCATGATTTTTGATAAAGAGAGCGCATTATGAAAAAAGAATATGTGAAGCGATATGAGGGGAATCCGATTTTGACGAAAGCGGATGTGCCGTACAAGGTGGAGACGGTGCATAACGCGGGGGTGGTCAGGCATGAAGGGCGATATGTGATGCTGTTTCGTTCACACCTGGATACGGGGCGGTCGATACTCGGCAAGGCGGTCAGTGAGGACGGGTTCCGTTTTACGGTGGAGGCGGAGCCGTTTATGGTGCCGGCGAAAGAGGGCGTGTTTGCCGAGTATGAGGCGTTCGGCGTGGAGGACCCGCGGATTCATCCGCTGGAGGGGGCGTATTATATCACGTACAGCGCGTATTCGGAGCACGGGGTTCGGATCGGGCTGGCGAAAACGACGGATTTTGAGACGCTTGAGCGGGTGGCGTTTATCACGCAGGCGGACTATCGGAATACGGTTCTTTTTCCGGAGAAGATCGGGGGGCGGTATGTGAAGCTGGATCGGCCGCATTCGGAGATCAGCCCGTGGTCGATGTGGATCGCGTATTCGCCGGACCTGCGGCACTGGGGGGATTCGAGGGTGATTCTTAAGCCGGTGACGTATCACTGGGATCAGATGAAGATCGGGCCGGGGGCGCCGCCGATAAAAACGAAAAAGGGGTGGCTGACTATTTATCACGGGGTGTATCCGACGATGGACGGCAGCGTGTATCGGCTGGGGGTGTGTCTTCATCAATTGGATGATCCGGCGGTGATTTTGGGGGTGTCGGACCGGTGGATTTTGTCGCCGGAGGACCCGTGGGAGCTGGTGGGGTATGTGCATAACGTGGTGTTTTCGTGCGCGGCGGTGCCGGAGGAGGACGGGACGGTGAAGCTGTACTGGGGGGCGGCTGATACGGTGATGTGCGCGGGGACGGCGGTGATCGATGAGTTGGTTGATCTGTGCCTGCGGTGCGGGCGGGCGCCGATGTAAGAGGGGGCGGTTTTATTCCACGGTCAGCATGACTTTTTGCAGGTCGCAGTCGCGTGAAGAACTGCCGATCATGATTTCAAAGTCGCCCGGTTCGACGACATAGTCCATGTCGATATTGTAAAAGGCCAGGTGCTCGGGGGCGATCTCGAAGGAGACGGTTTCGGTCTGTCCCGGTTTGAGGGTGATTCGCCGGAAGGCCTTGAGCTCCTTGACCGGGCGGGTGACGGAACTGTAGCAGTCACGGATGTAGAGCTGAAGGACTTCGTCGCCGGTTGTTTGTCCGGTATTGGTGAGCCGGACGTGCACGCGGGTGGTTTCGTCGGGGCTGATTTTGGCTTTGTCGAGGACCGGCGGGGAGCTTTTGAATCGGGTGTAGCTCAGTCCGTATCCGAAGGCGAACAGGGGGCCGGCCTCGTCGAAGAGATAGCCGCGTCTCGCGGAGGGTTTGTGGTTGTAATAGGCCGGGATATGGCCGACGGAGCGGGGAATGGTAATGGGCAGTTTTCCGCCGGGGCTGAGTCGGCCGAAGAGGACATCGGCAACGGCTCGTCCGGTTTCCTGGCCGAGGTACCAGCATTCGAAGAGGGCATCGGCTTTTTGGGCCAGGTTGCAGACGGCCAGGGGCCGGCCGTTGAAGAGGAAGGCGATGAGGGGCTTTTTGAGGGCGGCGAGTGCATCGACCAGCTCGTCCTGGAGGCCGACCATTTGCAGGTTGGTTCGGTCGCCCATGTGGTTTACGTCGTAGGCCTCGCGTGAGGTTTGCTCGTTGCCGCCGAGGGCCAGGACGATTACGTCGGCTTGGCGGGCGATCTCGACGGCCCGGGCAATGAATTTGCGGTCTTCTTCGGGGTCGCTGAGGACGACTTCGTCCTGGGCCCATGAACCGCCGACGGTGATTTTGCAGCCCTCGTGATAGAGGACGTTGACGGAGTCGCCGGCGGCCTGGCGGATGCCCTGCAGGACGGTGATGAATTGTTTGGGGACCGCGCTGTATCCGCCGAGGAGGACGCGGTCGGCGTTGGGTCCGATGACGGCGATGGTTTTGATCGTTGAGGGGTCCAGGGGGGCCGCCTCGTTTTCGTTTTTGAGCAGGGTGATGGTTTTGCGGGCCGCCTCAAGGGCCAGGTCGCGGTGCCGGTCGCAGCCGACGACTTGTTCGGCGGTGTCGGGGTCTACGAAGGGGTCCTCGAAGAGGCCGAGGTTGAATTTCCATTCGAGCATGGGGGCGATCCGTTCGTCGATGAGCGATTCGCTGAGGGTTCCTTCTTTGACCAGATCGAGCAGGTTGGGATAGCAGTCGGGTTCGGGCAGCTCGATGCTGACGCCGGCGGCGACCGCCAGGGCCGCGGCCTCTTTGCCGTCTTGCGCGAGGAACTGGCCGAAGAAGCCCGGCCGTTCATTCAGCTCGCGAACGGCGTAATAATCGGAAACGATGTATCCTGTAAAGCCCCATTCCTTTCGGAGGACGTCGCGGAGGAGCCACTTGTTGGCGTGGGAGGGGACCGAGTCGATTTCATTGTAGGAGGCCATGACGCTGATGGCGCCGGCTTCCTGTACGGCTTTTTTGAAGGGAGCAAGGAACACTTCCCGCAGGATTCGGAGGGAGACGTTGACCGGTGCGCAGTTATTGCCGGATTCGGGCTGGCCGTGAGCGGCGAAGTGTTTGAGGGTGGCGATCAGGTTTTTTTTGTCTTTGAAGGTCCTGTCTCCCTGGAATCCGCGCACGGCGGCGACGCCCAGTTGTGAAACGAGGCAGGGGTCTTCGCCAAAGGTTTCCTCGACGCGTCCCCACCGGGGGTCGCGGGCGACATCGAGGACGGGAGTGAGGGCCTGATGAGTGCCTCGAAGACGGGCTTCGAGGGCGGTCATGGCATAGAGCCGTTCGACGAGATCGGGATCAAACGTGGCGCCGAGTCCGATGGGCTGTGGAAAACTGACGGCGTCGTTGGCAGCCTGGCCGTGGAGGCATTCCTCATGAAAGACGACAGGGATGCCGAGCCGGCTGTTTTGGATAAAGAATTTCTGTATGGCGTTGGTCAGTTCGGCGTTTTGACGGGCGCTGGTTCCGCCGCCAGCGTCGCTGGGACGGCCGACCTGTCCGAGAGTACGGCCGGGCTTGTAGCTTTTTTTGGCTTTTTCGAGATCAAAACGGCCTTTTTCGTCAATCAGCGTATTCTTTTTCTCGTTCCAGACGCAGAGCATCTGGTCGATTTTTTCTTCGAGGGTCATTTTGGAAAGCAGGTCTCTGACTCGCTGCCGGACGGGTAGATTTGGATTTTTGTAATCCGGTAATGTCTTTTCTACAGATTTCAATACAAAAACTCTCCTAATTTCACTTTTCTAAAGAAAAAAAATTAAAATAGTTAAAATCCGCAGGACTTTTGCTGATTTTTCGCTTTTCGGTTGCAACCGTTCTGTTGCAAAAACCGGTAAAACCTCTGATTCTTTCAGAGTCAGGGTGTTTTGTCAAGCCGTTTCCGAGATCGCCGGCTGTTAGGATTCGCGGCCCAATCCATGCCGCCTTCTGCCCCGGTTGGGGTGATTTCATGGTTTTCTCCCGCGGCGTTTTTCCTTTATTTTTCGGTATTGGCTGTTTTCATGACGGCGTAAAAGGCCGGTTTGGGTTTGCATTGCCGGTCAAAGAGAAGGGGGTAGTCGGTGCGTCCTCGAACGGGCCAGTTGTTGCGCCAGGAATTGCCGTCCTGGACGCCCCAGAAGGTGACGCGCGAGATTTTGTCGGCGTGCTTTTTGTAGAGGGCGAAGAATTCGGCGTATCGGTCGGCCAGTTTTTGCTGCTTCTCATCGGGAAGGGCGTCGGGCCAGGGGTTGAGTTCCTTTCGCAACTGGTAGTTTTGGGTGATGTCGGCGCCGCGATGGCCCCAGGCGCTGGGCAGGACAGTCAGGTCCAGTTCGGTAATCATGACGGTGCCCAGTTCGGCGAAAGCGAGGATGCTTTCTTCAGCTTCGTCGAGCGGGGGATAATCGAGTCCCCAGTGTCCCTGCATGCCGATGCCGTCCACGCGGAGGCCTTTGTCCTGAAGGTCTTTGACCAGGCGGATGACTCCGTCTCGATGGTCTTTTTTCCACATGTCGTAGTCGTTGTAATAGAGTTGGGCGTCGGGGTCGGCCTGATGGGCGTATTCGAAGGCCTTGTCGATGAAGTCGGGGCCGATGATTTCGAGCCAGGGTGATTTTCGCAGCGTGCCGTCTCCGTCAACGGCTTCGTTGACCACGTCCCAGCCGTGGATGCGGCCTTTGTAGCGGCCTACGACGGTCCGGATGTGGTCCTTCATGCGGGCCAGTAGGGTATCTCGATCGACCGGGCTTCCGTCGGCATTTTCAAAGACCCATCGAGGGGTTTGGTTGTGCCAGACGAGTGTGTGGCCGACGATGAACATATTGTTTTTTGTGCCGAGTTCGACGAAGCGGTCGGCCGGGCCGAAACGGTACCGATCGGGCGCGGGATGGACGGCTTCCCATTTGAGGATATTTTCGGGGGTAACGGAATTGAAGTGTTTTTCGATCAGGGCGGCTTCGTGGGGGTTTCGGCTGAAGATTTGATTTTCATTCAACGCGGCGCCGATGTGGAAATCGTCGGCAAAGACCTTTTTGAGGGCCGGTTCGGGGTCGGCGCAAAGCGGTGTGACAGCGAGGGCGGCCACCCACCCCATCCAGCCAATCAGTTTGTACGATGTCATGGCTTATCCTTTCTGATCCGGGGTATCGGTTTGATCCTGTCTGCGGCGTTCGGCGAGGTCGTTTTCAATCTGTTCCATTCGGTTTTTATTCAAGGGATAAAAGATCATCAGGGCCGCGCCGATGAAGGCGAAGAGGGCCGGGTAAATACTGATGCCCAGCCGGATGCCCTGAAGGGCTTCCTGGGTCTGGGGGACATTGGGCTGGTAGCCGTAGCCGGAGAGGATCCAGGCCAGGGCGGCTCCGCCGATCGCGACGCCGAGTTTGAGGGCAAAGAGCGAAGCGGCCAGGATCAGGGCGGTGGCCCTTCGGTTGTTTTTCCATTCGGAATAGTCGGCCGTGTCGGTGTAGATGGCCCATTGGAGGACGGAGACCGGTCCGAGGGCAAAGGAGCACGCCAACTGGAGGATAAACAGGAGGATGAGGTGCCGGGGGCCGAGGAAATATACCAGCCCGGCCGTGACGGCGCTGAAGGCGAGGAACACGACATAGGTATTGGACTTGCCGAGGAGGCGGCTGATCCATTTGGTCAGGACGGCTCCGAGGATTGTCAGGATGGTTCCGGAAAGCATGAACGCAGTGGCAAGCCCTTCATAAGAGATCGTTCGCAGTTGTCCGAACAGGGAGATTTCCTGCTCCTGGACAAAGTATTTAAAGTAATACATGATATTGCTTCCCCGCATGACCACGTAGGCAAGCTGAAAGATGGTTGCGGTGCCGATCAGGAGCCAGGGGAGATTGGTGAACAGATCGGCCAGGTCCCTGGAGAGGGGGTTTTTCTGGCCCTTCGGCGGGTGGACGCGTTCTTTGGTCGAGGCAAAGGTGATCAGAAAGAGCACGACCGCGAGAGCGGACATGACCGCCATGGCCCTTTGCCAGCCGGCGGCTTCGTTTTCTCCGCCGAACAATCTGACCATTTTCAGGACAAAGAACTGCACGATGAACATGCCGATAAAGGCCAATATGAATCGAAACGAAGAGACCACCGTTCGGTCCATTGAATTGGGTGTGATGACTCCCATGAGGGCGGAGTAGGGGACATTGATTGCCGTATAGATCATGGTCATCAGGGTATAGGTGACGTAGGCCCAGATGAGCTTTCCAGTGGGGCTCAGGTCGGGCGTGGTGAACATGAGAACCCCCAGGATACCAAAGGGAATCGCTGCCCAGAGCAGCCAGGGGCGGAATTTACCCCAGCGTGAATTGGTCCGGTCGGCGATGGCTCCCATGATGGGATCATTGACGGCATCCCAAAACCGGGTGGCCATGAACATGGTCCCGGCGGCGGCGGCGGTGATTCCGAAGACATCGGTATAGAAGTTCAGCAAAAACAGGATGAAGGTTTGAAAAAACAGATTGGAGGCCGTATCGCCGAGTCCGTAGCCGATTTTTTCCCGGACGGACAATTTGGGGTATTCGTTTGCCATAGAAGTCTCCTTGCCTGGATTCAATCGCCTGCTTGTTTGAAGTTTTGTTTTTCAGTGTAGTCGGGGTTTTTGTTTTTTTCAACCGGGTTTACGAAAGAGCCAAAATAATCGAGGCAGGTATCCCGCCACTGAACGGCGTTTTCAAACTGCATGTCCAGTCTCCGACGGACGTGTTCAAATCGCTGTTTGTCGATTTTGCCTTCGAGTGATGCCCATTCCTGCTGCATGAATTTGACATAGTCTGTGCCTCTTTGATAGTGTTTTTGGAGGGTCTGCCAGACTGTCAGGCCGGAGGTCAATTTATAATTCCACGGGAGATGATGGAACCAGAGCAGGTATTTTTCGGGGCAGGTGTCGGGGCTGTTCCAGAGGCGGCAGAGAGGGGGATGATATTGCCGGACGGCGCCGGTTCCGGCGGAGGTGCGGTCAAATCCGATTCCGTTGGGATCGGCCCGGTGGTAGTAGGTTGAGCTCCAGTCGTGCCGGCCGGGATGGACGTAATCGGGCTGGGGTCCGTAATGGTGGCCTTCGGCCATGAGGTGATGGAGGCCGAGGGGGGTCATGTAGTCCACGCAGGCCTCCCAGGAGCCGGCCATGATGCGTTTGATTGTGTTGACTGTTTGGGGGTCGGCGGTCCAGGTCCTGCGAATCCATTCCTCAGCGATTTGATCGGCCGAGAGCGTATCGTCCCAGGCCAGGCGTCCGAAGGCGTACCAGTTGGCCTGGGAGAAATGGTGACCGGTCCAGTTCGTATCGGTGCCGATGCCGGAGACGCCCGCGATTCCCGTGAGGGTGTGGCCTTCGGCTGAGCCGTCGATGATGTGGGCGACGAGTGTGCCGGGGCCTTTGGCATAGGTATCGCTGTCGAGGACTTCTTTCCACTGCGGGGCCAGGTAGACCAGGTGTTTGGCCTGGCCGGTGTATTCCTGGGTGATCTGGAGCTCCATCAGGAGGGGGGTGGCGGGCATGGCTCCGAACAGGGGGCTGAAGGGTTCGCGTGGCTGGAAATCGATGGGGCCGTTTTTGGTCTGGATGAGGACGTTGGGGGCGAATTTTCCGTCGAGGGGGACGAACTCGAGGTAGGCGCATTTGGTTCGGTCCGGGTCGATGGACAGGTCGTAGACAAAGGATCGCCACATGACGATGCCGCCGTGGGCGGCGAGGGCCTCGGCGAGCATGTTGGCTCCGTCGGCGTGGGTTCGGCCGTAGTCCTGGGGGCCGGGCTGGCCTTCGGAATAAGCCTTGACGAGAAAGCCGCCGAAATCGGGGATGATCTGGTAGATTTCAGCGGCTTTTCGGGTCCACCAATGCCGGACGGCGGGGTCGAGGGGGTCGGCGGTCGAAAGGCCGTCGAGCTCCATCGGGGCGGTGAATTTGACGCTGAAATAGACCTGCACTCCATAGGGCCGCAGGACGGCGGCGACGGCGGCGGCTTTTTCGAGATATCGGCGGGTGAGGATTTCGGCCTGTGCGTTTACGTTGTTCAGGACGGCGCCGTTGATGCCGATGGAGGCGTTGGCCCGGGCGTATATTTGATAGCGGGGGTCGATTGTCTCCGGCAGCCGGTCCCAATCCCAAATAGAGCGGCCCGCATATCCGCGTTCGACGCTTCCGTTGAGGTTGTCCCAGTGGTTGAGCAGGCGTTTTTGGATGCGCGGTTTTTGGTGCAGATCAAGGGTGTCGATGGGCCGTCCATTTTGGATGAGGGCCAGCAGATGAAAGCTGCCGTAAAGGACGCCGCGCGGGCGGTTGGCAGCGATCAATGTGACGGATTTTTGGTTTTCGGTGACGGACCGAATGAGGAAGCCCTCGTCTCCGAGCGTTTTGAGGGATTCGGGGTCGATGAGGGAGCGGACGAGGGGGCAGGTTCGCGGGGTGCCGGCGACGATGGCCCCGGCCTGTGAAAGCGAATC
>JAHDQI010000429.1 GCA_018433925.1 Phycisphaerae bacterium
TGCCGGCCACGTCGATCATCGCGTCCATGGATTCCACCTCCGCCATAATGTCGGCCTCCTGCTGAACCGAATACCACAGGGTGCGGTGCCGAATCTTCCCGGCAATGCGTCGGGCGGCCGGGCTGTCGGCATTCAGCACCGCCATTCCGTGAACGGGCAGACCGGTAAAAAGCTTTGTTTTGGCCGCCAGGTAGTCCTGCTCGGTCTTGTGATAATCAAGATGGTCGCCGGTCAGGTTAGTAAACGCCGCCGCCGTAAAGGAGATGCCCGCCAGGCGTTTTTGGTCGAGGGCATGACTGCTGGCTTCGATCATCATAAAGGTAAGCCCGCGGTCGGCCATGCGCCGGGCCGCGGCGGCAACCGTCAGCGGATCGGGCGTGGTCAGCGGGGCCTCGATGACCTCATCGCCCATATCATACTGGATCGTGCCGATCAGTCCGCAGCGGTGGCCGGCCTGATTCAAGACGGACCGAACCAGATAGGCAACGGTCGTTTTCCCGTTGGTTCCGGTGACCGCCAGGTTTGTAAGCTGCGCATTGGGCTGGCCATAGGCGGCCTGGGCAAGCAGCCCGAGGGCCTCGGCCGTATCCCGAACCCCAATCAGCACGGCCCGGCCTTCGACATCCACAGGCCGCTGAGCCAGAATATAACCGGCCCCGCGATCGAGGGCCTGCTCGATAAAGTCATGGCCATCCGCCTTGGTGCCGCAAACGGCAACAAACACATCCCCCGGCTGCACCTGGCGCGAATCACTGCACACCCGCGACGGTCCCTGCGGCTGACCAACCTGGGCCAACAATTGTGTAAAGGTCATTTCTGCCATTGTTTTTCTGCTTTGTCGGCATTATAATCATCCGATTCCAAAAAGCAAGACAGGGCTTTTTTTAAGCCGGTTGCATTCGCCTGCCCGTCCGGGTACAATGCCGGCGGATGCAATGAGCTTATTCGTATTCAGGATAGGAGCTACCCATGAAATTCGGAAACCGAAAATTCACCTCTTCTCGCTGGGCCTTCTTTGTATTCGGCGTTGTGACAGCGGTGATTCTGATGGCCGCTTTCGGCGCCGATCACATGCCGCCGGTTTCTTCGGCCGGCACCTATGAAATCGAACCCGGAGAAGGAGGCGTCTATCTCCTGGACACCCGCACCGGGCAGATCTGGTTTCGGTCGGTCATGTTTTATTATGACCTCGGAACCCCCCAGAAACCCATTTACAAGAGTATGCAGTTAGATCGGTAAACGAATGGAAAAGCCGGGACAAGAGAAAGGATACGCAATGAAAAAGCGGAGCACCGGGGGCCTGTTCATCTTATGCGTCCTGCTTCTTTCGGGGCCGGCGGCCGCGGCCGCAGAGGAACCGAGGTATATGGCGATTTTTCTGGACGGCAAAAAAGTCGGCCATTCCATCCGCAGCCGCAGCGTCCTCCGGGACCGGGTAATCACCACGGAGGAAATGACCTTTACCGTATACCGGGGCGCGCAGGCGACCAGCATGGACGCCAAAGAAACAAACATTGAAACCGTCGACGGCAAACCGCTGGGCTTTGAGATCATCCAGAATACCGGCGGCACCGAGCAGAAACGAAGCGGTGTGATCGGCCCGGACGGCACAATGGAAGTGACCCTGATCATGGGCGGCACACAGCAGACGATCCAGCTTCAGTATCCGGCCGGGGCGCTGATGGCCGAAGGCCTGCGCCGGCTGCAGAAAGCCAAAGGGCTGGATACCGGCGTCGAATTTGAGGCCCTCGCGTTTCGCCCGGACATGCTCGAGACCACCGGCGGGACCATCACCATTCAGATCAAAGGCGGACCCCGCAGGGAGATCGACCTGCTGGGCCGGAAAGTCGAAGCCCTTGAAACCACAACCACCATGCGGATTCCCATCCCGTTTCAGGATCAGGTCCAGGAGATCACCACCACCAATTACTGCGACGCCGATCTCGAACCGCTGAAGATTCTCGTTCCGTTCGGAGACAAGACCCTCGAATTGATCGCCTGCGAAAAGGAACTGGCCCTGCGGCCGGCGGATATTTTTGATTTTCTGTCCATGATGACGGTCGCCTGCCCCACTGCGCTGCCTCCGCTGGACGGGGTAGCGGCCATCACGTATGAACTGGCGCTGCTGGCGCCGGAAGGGATAAGTATTCCGTCCGATGACAACCAGACCGTTCGCAAGACCGCTGAGAACCGTCTTCTCGTGACGGTCCGGCCCGTCTCCGCCAATACGGCGACGTTTCCCTACAAGGGCGCCGACCCGAACCTTCTCGACGCCCTGAAACCAACGGAGTACCTCCAGAGCGACGCCCCCCGGATTATCAACATGGCCAAAACGGCCGTCGGGGCCGCGACGGATGCCGGCAAGGCGGCCCGGCAGATTGAGGCGTTTGTGAAAGGATATATCAAAACAAGAGACTTCTCCGTCGGCTACGCCTCCGCCCTCGAGGTGGCCGAGAGCCGCCAGGGCGACTGCAGCGAACACGCGGTGCTGACGGCGGCGATGTGCCGGGCGGTCGGCATTCCCGCCCGCGTCGTCAGCGGGCTGATCTATGCCGAAAACCTGGCCGGACAAAAAAATGTCTTCGGCGGACACGCCTGGGCCGAGGCCTGGGTCGGCGGCGTCTGGATCGGACTGGACGCCACCCGCTCGCCGCAGGGATACGGTCCGGGGCATATTACCCTTTCACGCGGCAACGGAAATCCGGCTGATTTTCTCAACCTCGTTAACGTGCTCGGCGGATTCCGGATTGACAAGGTCACCGTCCAGCCGCTGCCGCCGGCCGCGGAAAAAACCAACAGCGGCGGCAACGGAAAAAAGTCCTGACCCAGGCCCACAAGAACTCTTTCAGGAGAGCGGATATGGATTCCTGTAAATCACAGAACGAGCATTCCAATCATCTATGCAAACTGACCTCGGAGGGCATGCACCGGCAGGACCCGAAGGCCTACAGCGGGCTGGTGAAGGATCCCCGCTATGTCTGCAAAAGCTGCGGCCGGGTCGCGGCCGAATCGGCGCGGCTCTGCGATCCCCTTTCGCTCGAAAGCTGGCAGGAGTGATTACCAGCCCGGCTGCGGGTCGCCCGCCGTCCAGTTGGCCGGATCGTTGCCGTAACCGGAAAGCCCGATCCGCTGGAGGGTTTTGCCGTCGCCGTCCGGTTCCGTCGGCCAGGGCGGCTGGTCATCGTAATTGACCTGATCGACGCGAATCCAAGGACGCGACTTGCCGTACGCCTGATCGCCCGGCCTGCACAGCCGCACCTTTTCGCCGCTGTTGCTCAGGGCTGTGCCGTTTTCAAACGGCCCCAAAACCGGCGTTCCCGGCGGAAGCGGCCCGGCGTAACAGGCACTAAAGGCGGAAGGATTTTTGGCCAGAATCAAAAACCCGCCGGCCGGGATCTCCGTATCGGCCGGGAAGGTAAAATCAATGCCCTCCGTAAAGGCCCAGGACACCGTCTCCTCTACAAAAACGCCGGAAGAGATCTCCGTTTCGACCCAGTCCTGCAGCACGACCGCTTCGCCGGAAATATTGCACAGCTCAAGGTATTCATCGCCCGTATTGGCGGCCTCGGGATGATACTGGAGTTCCGAAATAACGACCGGTCCGACCTGCGGATAGGCATTGGCCGCTCCCGGCGTCGGGGCGCTGAGGGCCACAAAATCCATGTCCCCGTCGCTTCGGATATGACGGCCCAGCGACACCGCGCGGGCGGAGGCGCCAAACTGCTGGACGGCCTGATAGCCGGTCAATTGGCCGCCCGACCCGGAGGTCAAATAGGCCGTCTCGCCGTCGGCGCTGAAAGCAAACGCCGCACCGAAATGCTGGTCTTCCGTAAAGACCACATACCCGTAGGCGGGAATTTCGGTCGATTCGGGAATTTCATATTTCATCAGGTTATTGTCGTTGTCGCTGAGGAACCAGCCGCCGATGGAAATGGACTGGGCGGTGGTATTGTGCAGCTCGATCCAGTCCGGCAGGATGTCATGCGAATGAGCCAGCAGCTCGTTGATGACGATGCTGCCGGGAGCCGGTCCGGTTTCCTCGGCGCCCGGGGAGCCGCCGGCCGTCATACTGGCCCGCCAGGCGGCCTTTTGACCCCAGCTTGCCGGGTCCGGATTGAGCGGATCGGCCAGCGTCAGCGAAAAGCCCTCGCCGTCGGTCAGCGGATACCACGTATCTTTGTAAGCAAACGATTGAATCTCACGGCCGAGGGCGTCGACAAACGTCAGCGTCTCGCCGGCGTTATCCAGCTTGCCGTCCGTCCACGGCACCACCGGCACCCCGGCGGGAAGATCGGGATAGGCGGCCTCAAACAGCGGCTTGTCCTGGACCAGCAGCACATAGCCGCCGGCCGCAATAGATACATCGCCAAAAGTATGCCGAATGCCCTTCGTAAACTGCACGAGATTTAAATGCAGCGGTTCGGCGCCGATGTTTTTCAGCTCGATAAATTCAAGATCCGATTCAACCGGGTGATACATCAGTTCCGTGATGCGGAGGGTCTCGACCGCCGGCCCGACCGCGAAGACCGCCTCCGCCAGGGCGCTCCAGACGCCGCCGGAGGTCCGGGTGCGGGCGCGGACGTTCACCGAACCGGTCAGCGTAATCGGCCCCGAATAAGCGCTGGCTGAAGCGGTATTGATCCCCCCGCCCGGCAGCCGCGGATCGGACCCGTCCAGCGTGTACCAGACGGAATAGCTGCTGCTCATGCTCAGCGCCGCCCCGATTTCCGCGGGACCGCCGTACTGCGTCTGTCCGTTGATCAAAAATTCCGGCGCCGCCACGACCGGATACCAGGCCGGGCTTTTGCCGGTAAACTGCGCCATGACCACATCGCGGCGGGTCGGGATAAACGACGTCAGCAGGCGATCACACTCAGTGATCCATTCCGCGTCGCGCGTGTAGGGCGTACTGCGGCGGTTGTCGCCCCAGCGAGCCGACTCGCCCACAATCGCCCGGTCAATCCAGTCGGTCAGCCGGGTAAACAGCGCGGCAAACCGGTCGGGCATCATCGCCCCGTCATGGAAAAAGTGCTTGTGTACCCGGTCGGCAAACAGCATCCGATACTCAGGATTGCCGATCCATTTGTGGTGCAGGCCCGTCGGCGCCATGGAATTGTTTTTGGTCGTTACGTCTTCAGGCGTATACGTCCCGTCGTCCATCACGTGTTCGCCGTCCCACATGTGCCAGCGCCAGCGGCCGTCCGGATCGAATCGATTGCGCGTGGCGTACCAGTTTTTATGATCCCAGTCGCCGTTGCCGAGATAGAAATTGGCCAGCAGGTAATCGATAAAGTCCGCCACATCCAGTTTCTGCGACAGGTTTTCAAAGGCCGTGATCTCATCGGGACTGGTCGCCGAGAGCGCAAACATCGCGATATAGTCCGCATTGTCGCCGCGGATGACATTGCTGACATCGTGTTTGATCACATCGTAATCGTCTTCTTCGCCGCCCATATAAGAGGCCGCGAAGGCGTCGTCCGGCCGCTCGTGCATCCAGTACAGGCCCCAGTACATCCCGTTGAGATACAGGTGCAGCGGCCGCCCGTAACAGCCGTAGCCGCCCATCGCAAGCTGCAGGTCCGAGGAAACCTGATCGCGGAGATACTCGCCATGCAGCCGCTGGGTGCTGTCCGGATGAACCCAACTGTTCTGCGGACGGCAGTCCAGCACGATGGTGTCGTACGTCTGCGCCGCATCGGGACCGAACAGCGGATGCTCCAGTTTGCCGTCATAGGCGCCGCGGAAATTCAGCCGGAACGAAAGTTTATAGCTTTTCCAGCGATTGAGCGTCGTACCGCCGGAAAATTCGCCGGCCCCGCCCTGCATCCGAATGCCGCAGTTGATCTGGAAGACCTCGGTGCCGTTGGGATCGATCAGCTCGGCCGATCCGAATCGCTCCGTGCCGTCCTGGGATTCATTGATGTAAATGCCCGTGGAACCGAACAGGCGGCTGACCGGAGCGACAATCGAAAAAGACGGAATTGCCTTCAGGTCATCCCGAATCGACGGGCCGTAGGCGGCGGAGTGGACAATCTCCGGGTCCATCTGGTAATCGCCGGTAACGGCCCCGCTGTGCGACCCGCCGGGCCAGGTGCTCGGATAGCCGTCCGGAATCACCTGCGCGCCGGTATTCGGATTCGTCGCCTGCGTCAGCACATCGTCCGGAAAAATATACGTTTGCGTATCCATATTCGACGGCAGATAGCCCGGCTTGAACGCCGCCGCGCGCAGGCACGTCGTCGAGTCAATCACAATCGGACTGGCCGGGTTATAGATCGCCCCGCTGCTCGCCGTCGGTTCCGAGGTGTCCGTCGTATAGCGAATCACGGCCTCCGGCGTCGAGCAGGTAATCAGCACGGTAATCGGCTCATCATAAAAGCCGCGGTTGACGCTGAATTTCGTATCGCCGACAAGCCCCTCATAAATCCCCGTATTGGCCGCCCGCCGCGTGACACCGGTCAGGTATCCCGTCCGGCCGTCGGAGCCGAGGCCGTAAGAAACCAGCCCGCGCTGCGCCGGATACTCATCATAGGCATGCTCGACCCAGGTGCCGTTGGGCCGGACCAGGGCCAGGTACTCGCCCCCGGAAGCCAGCGCGAAATTCGTATGCAGATTGCCCAGGTCATCGACAAACGGCCAGCCGTATTTGTCTTCCGTCTTGCCGGAGGCATACACTATCAGGTAGCCGCCGGCGGAAATTGAATACCCGTCGGGAAACCGCCACCGGGTCAGGTCCTCGGCATCATCGGTCAGGTACCAGCCGTCCAGCCAGACCCGCTCCTCGCTGCGGTTGTGAATCTCGATCCAGTCTTCATAGGCCGGCTGCCCGTTGACTTCGGTAAACGAATTGACCGCCGGCGTCGGCAGCAGATCACTGACGTTGGAATTGACGGCCAGAAATTCATGGATCACCAGCACCTGCGGCGGGACGATATACTGCCCCGGCAAGGCCGTAAGCTGCCCTTGCATGACGGCCACTTCCTGCGGCTGGGCCTCATACCAGCCGGAGACTTTCGAAAAGGAAACCGTATGCGTTCCCTCGGTCACCGAAACCACCGCTCCGGACGGCTGCCAGGGGCCCCCGTTCACAGACCACTGCGCCCCGGCCGCGGCCGCTTCCGGCGGGACAATCGTCACCTGAAGCGATCCGCTCCAGTCCTCCAGCCAGCTTTGCGAAAGCAGACGCAGTTCCCCGGCATCCACGGCCGTATCGCCGTCCAGGTCAAACAGAGAGAGACCCGTCTCATCCAGCCAGGCCCCGGCCAGACCCGCCAGATCCGACAGCCCCACCCGGCAATCCCCGTCCATATCGCCCAGCGGACAGACCGGCTCGGCCACGGTAATCTGCACCTCGTCAAACGACTCTTTTTCGCCGTCGGTGGCACTGAGCCGCAAGTGATAACTGCCCGCCTGCGGAAAATACACCGTCACCTCCGGCTGATGAATATCCGACAGAAACGCAACCGACGCCGGGCCGTCAATCTGCGACCAGGTGCTTTCCAAAAAGCCGTCCGGACTGCCTTCGCCGTCATCCGTAACCGACCCTTCGAGGCGCAGATACTGCCGCGGCAGTGAGAGCATCGGGTCCCCCCCGGCATCCACCACCGGAGCGGCGTTATCATTCTCTTCGAGCATAAATCCGCCGAACGGATAGGCCCGATAATTTGACCCATAGGCCTCGGCCCGCACCGAAAAACTCCCTGTCCCGTCGCCCCTGTCAGCCACCCGGATGTTATCCCAGCGCACCACATACCCGGTCGTCGTTCGATGATTGCCCCCGGCCTGAAGCACCGTTTGATTGCCGTTTTTCAGATAGATGCCGTCCGAGCTGTTGTTCTCGGCACTCAGATGCCCCGACAGCGTAAACAGCGTCAGCCGATCCGTATAATCGGCCGCCCGAATGGTCGTGGTCACAAACGTATACGATTTATCCGGATCGAGGCCCGTAAACTCTACGGCCGCCCACCAGCCGCTGTTGCCGTAATAGATCAGCCGATTTGAAAAATCCACAATGCCGCCAAAGACTTCATAGGCCGGCGTGCCGGGGCGGGGTTGGCTTTCCCCGCTTGACGAAGCGCTGGTTTCACTCGTATTCAGCCCGGCCGAGGCATTCCACGTAAACGAAGCCGTCACCGAGGTTTCAAGACCCGTCTGGTAATCCTTCAAGAAACCGGTATGGTGCCAGGTCAAACCATTATATAGGGTCCAGTCCGTCGCGTTGGGCGAAGTGATGTCGCCGGTACCGCGAATACAATCATTATAAGACCTAAAATCTCCTTGACAAACCCCCAATAAAAATGGTACAATCAGTCCCTGTATAACAGCTCTTTTTTGCATAAAAACTCACTTTCCTATTCAAGAAGCATAGTTTAAAAGTGAATCAAAACCCCATGGGTTTTCTATCTTAACATATTTGGGGACATCCTTGGAAGTAAAATCGGGCAAATGAGACGCTGAATTGCCATTATTTATCTTTTTATCTTTTTTACACACTAATTTTTTAAAACGGGGGAATAATTTACGGATCAAGGGTTTAATTCAGATTAGATTCAGGGTTTTATGGACCAAAATCAACCCATTCGGTCGCGGAGCGATGAATTTTTCCGGCTGCTGATGAACAGCCAGAAGATCATCTACGCCTATATCCTTTCCATGGTGCACAACTGCCCCGACGCCGACGACATCATGCAGGAAACAATGACGCTCATGTGGGAGCGGTTCGATGAATTCCGGCCGGGAACCAACTTCGGCGGCTGGGGCATCAAAATCGCCCGCTTCAAGGTCCTTAAATATTACCGGTCGAAAAAAAGGGAAGAGGTGTTTGACGAGGCCCTCCTCAACGAGATTTCAGACTGCTATCACCGCAAAATGGACGAGATGAAAGTCCGCGTCAGCGCCCTGCAGGAATGCCTCAAAAAACTCAATCCCCGCGATAAAAAACTGGTCGAGATCCGCTACGAACAGAATATGAAGATCACGGACCTGGCCGAAAAAATCGATCGGCCGGTCCAGGGGATCTATAAAGCCATGGCCCGCATTCACGCCGTACTGCATCGGTGTGTCAATATCACGATTCGACAATGGGGAGTGCAATGAAAAGGGATTGGGCAACCGAATTTAAACTCAGCGAGCTGATCCTGCTGAAAATCAGCGGGGACATTCGGCCGGAACAGGCCGACCGACTCCGGAAATGGCTGCAGGAGGATCCGGAGGCCGTGGAGTATTATGTCGAATACATGATGCAGTACGCCGGGCTCACGCAGCCGGGCGATATTTCCATTGCGGATCTGCCGGAGGAGAAGACCTCGCCGGTGCTGGAAACCTCGCTGTGGCTGGCCTTATCGGAATTTGAGAAGAAGGCCGAAGCCGTCGAAGTCGAGCGTCCCCCGGCCGAAAGCCGGCCGGCGACGGACCCGCCCGCCCGGCCTCGACAGACCCGCACGCAGGTCAGCCGGTTTTCGCTGTATACCCTGCTGCTGTCTTCAGCGGCCATGCTGTTTCTGATCGTCTATGCCCGGTTCGCCCCGTCAGTCCGCGGCATGGAGGTTGCCACGGTGTCCGATGCGCTGAACGCACGCTGGGGCCAGGCCGAACGGACGCTCCGTGAAGGAACCCGGCTGGCGACAAAATCCGACCCCCTCTGGCTGCGCGAAGGACTCGTCACGCTCTCGTTCGACAACGGAAGCCGCGTTGTGCTTGAGGGACCGGCCCAGTTCGAGATTCTCACCGGCGATCAGATTCATCTGAATTACGGACGCCTTTACGCCGCCGTTCCGACCCAGGCCATCGGCTTTATCGTCAGCACCGCCAACTCCAAGATCATCGACCTGGGCACGGAATTCGGGGTCAAGGCCGGCGTGGACGGACAAACCGAAGTGCACGTCATGCGGGGACGGACCATGCTGATCTCCGGGGCGGGAAAGCATTCCAAAACCCAGCACGAATTGCAGCAGGGACAGGCCCGGGCCGTCACAACCGCCGGAACCGTGGAGGACATCTCCCTGCGAAACGAGGCCTTTGTCCGGCGCATTGATTCCCAGACCGCGCTGGTCTGGAAGGGCCAGAAGGCAATCGACCTGGCCGACATCGTCGGCGGCGGAAACGGACTGGGCACCGGCCAGATTAACATGGGAATCAATTACAGCGGGCAAACCGAAATGCTTGAGACCTTCACCTCCGAGCAGGGCCCGACCGACTATATCCCGGTGCCGGACAATCCGTTTATCGACGGGGTCTTTATCCCCAACGGACCCTCACAGGTCAGTTCCGGCGGGATCGTTTATGACGGCTTTGAAGCCACCAACGGCCGGTACTGGCTGGGGGTGCTCAACGGGGCCTGGCATCAGATCGAGCGGACCGTCAAGGTGCCGCGGCACCAGTTGCGGCTGGACGGAAAAGAATACGGAACCCCGAACAACCCGGCCATCTACCTGAGCTCCAACCAGGGCATCACCTTCGATCTGGATGCCGTGCGCAGCCATACCAAAATGGAGCTGACCCGGTTTACGGCCCTCTGCGGCCTCTCCGAATCCTACCGCCAGTACTGGGAAATCATGAAGGATTATCCCTATTTCAGGGAGGTGCCCAACGCCTCGTTTTATGTCCTGATCGACGGGCAGGTACGGTTTGCCCAGCGGGACATGGCCTCGACCGACCCGGCCATGCGGATTGCCGTGGACCTCGCTGCCGGCGATAGGTATCTGACCCTCGCCACCACCGAGGGCAGCGACAAGACCAATAACGGGGACTGGACGCTCTTTGCCCGGCCGGTCCTGGAAATTCAGGAATAAAAAGAAATCCCGTATTAAGAAATCGAAATCTATAGGTTGAACATTTTTTATGGAGGTCGCGTGATGAAAAAGAGTATCGCATTCATCCTGCTTTGTGCGATGGGCCCGGCAGCCCTGGCGATGGTTCCGTCTCTGCTGATCGATGACTTCGAAGACGGCAACATTGTCGAATACACCAGCACCGTGATTCTCGACGCCAACGGAGGCGCATCCAACACCGCCGCCTGGCAGATCGTCGACGGAACGCTGCAACTGAACACCACCTCGTATGACGGCATTGAACAATACGCGATGATTTACAGCGGCCTTGCTCTCGAGGTGGGCCAGGAACTCCAGGTCGATATCCTGACCGATACCGCCGGCTCACAGGACATCGGACTGTACGTGGGCGGAACCGCCCCGCAGACCGGCGTCCGCCAGGACTACATCGCCATGTACCGGCGGAATACCGGCCAGCTTTTCTCCCGCGGTTTCAACGGATCAACCGAATACGATCTGATCGGAGACTGGACGGAAAATATTCCCATCGACATGCTGTTTATCGCCCGCACGGCGGTCAACACTTACGAAGCGGGCTGGTACTTCGAGGGAACCCGAAACGTTCTGGCCACCCGCACACCCACGACCCCGAACGACGCCGATGTCGTTGGTTTTTATGCGGATGTCCGGGGAACCGGCGTGGTCGGCCGTTTGGACAATTTGAAAATCACAAGTCCCCTCTGGGGACCCCACAATCCGAGCCCGGCCGTCAACAGCCCGGCCGCGGGAACAGCCCTTGGAGACGGCACGGTCGATCTGACTCTCGGCTGGTCGGCAGGCCTGGACCCGGAAGACGAAAACCAGGTCAACCCGATCGTCACCAAACACTATGTGTTTGTCTCGAATGATCCGGATGATCCGAATTTGTATTACCAGGCCGCCCTGCCCCAGACGGGCGACCTGTCCCTGTCGTTTCCCCTGACCGGACTGACGGAAGTGACCAATTACCGCTGGTCCGTCGCCGAGGCCATCACCGGCTACGATCAGCAGGTCCTCACGGCCGGGGTGAGCACCCTCGAGGCGGTCGAACCCAACAATATCTTCGGGCCGGTCTGGACATTCAAAACCGCCGTCGGCGTGGACAGACGCCTGGTCGCCGAATACCTCTTTGAAAACAATCTCGAAGACAACACCCTCGAAGGCAACCACGGCAATGAAGCCGATCCCAATAAGCCGACGTTCGACAATATCGACGGCATCGACGGTTCCTATGCCGTCTTCAACGGCATCAATAACTATGTGGATTTCGGCACCGGCGCCTATCCCAAAGCCGGGGACTTTCCCTACGGCGTCGGCGGCGGACTGGAGGAAGGCACCCTCACCTGCTGGGTCAAACCCGTCCAGTTCGGCGGCCTGCTGAGCAACTACAACGACGGCACCACCACCGGCTTTGCCCTCTCCCTGGCCGACAACAACGGACAGGCGGAGACCCGCATGAACGCCCGCGGCGAATCCGGCGACATCGCCACCGTCCAGGGCCGGCCCGGCCGAACCGACTGGGACATGCTCGGCGACGGACAGTGGCACATGGTCGCCGCCGTCTGGAAATGGGGCGAAGAGATGACCGTTTACGTGGACGGCGGGCCCGTGGCCTCCGTCGCGGCCGGTTCGCCCGACGAGTTTGCCGACTGGCAGCGCGGCGTGCTCTTCGGCGCCACCCGCAACGCGACGGATCGGACCGTCCTGCAGAACTTCTACGGCGGCCTGGCCGACACCCTGCGGGTCTACAACTACATGCTTACGCCCGAGGAAATCGCGAGCGAATATTACGCCGCGTCGGGCAGGATGGCCTGCACAGACCCGTCCTTTGCCGGCAGTGAAGTCAACTTTGACAATTCCGGCTCGTCCTATTGCCGAATCGACCTGGCGGACCTGGCGGCCTTTGCCCGGGCCTGGCTCAGCGACGGCCTCTATTAAAACGCCGAACAATGACGAAACCCAGACAGAAAAGACAGAATTGCTTTTTTATAGGAGAAGCGACGATGAAAAAAATAACGGTGTTATGGCTGGCCTGGTTGATGGCAATCAATGCCGCGGCGGTTGTAGTCGGACCCAACCCGGTCGATTCAGATACCCTGCATTTGTGGCACTTGGATGTGCAGGCCGACGGGCTGATCCCGGACATGGTCCGGGCCAATGCCCTGGACCTGGCCTTTTACAACGGGGCCGAGCTGACCGCCTCGGCGGCCGGATGCGGCAACGCCGCAAATCTCTTCGACGGCGCAGCCGGAAACAACGGACCCTTCGCGGCCCTGGCCGAGGACTATAACCAGACCATCGCGATCTCGGAACTGACCGGGCCGGACGGGGCCTTTACCTTGGAAGCCATCGTGCGGCCGGATATCGCGGCCGGATCGCTGGCCAACCACATGGAAATCCTCAGCGGCGAAACCGACAACGGAGCCACCGACCGCGGCTTCCAGTTCCGAATCCAAAACGACGGCGTCACCCTTCGCTTCCAGACCCTCTCCGGGTCCACCGTCGCCTTCGATGCGCCCATTACCTACACGGCCGGGCAGTGGTATCACGCGGCCGTCACCTACAACGGCGTACCCAACACCGCCGGCAACCTGAAAATCTACTGGACGCCCCTGGATGGCGCCGCCGCGGCCGCGGAAGTCGGAGGCCCCTTTACCATGACCGCCAACCTGGACCCCGAAGACCAGACCAAGCTCTGTGTCGGCAACGAGCTGCGATCCTTTTCCCTGGCCGATGAAAACTTCGACGGCCTGATCGACGAAGTCCGCATCAGCTCCGTCGCCCGCCAGCCGGACGAAATGATGCTCCGCAGCGCCTTTCCGTGGACCCGAAACCCGGTCCCGGCAACGGGCGCCCTCGAAGTGGATTCCGAGGCCACCGACTCGCTCCAATGGAGCCCGGCACAGGCCGCCAATGTCACAAAATACTACCTGTATATGCGAGAAGGGGAACCGAATTTCATCGACGTCCCGCCCGTGGAGATCCTGGACCTGGACGACCCGATCCTCGCCGATGTGCCCCTGACCCTCGACGGCCAGCGCATCTATTTCTGGCGCGCCGACGCCGGCATTGACGACTCCGGCCCGGCCGACCCCAATACGGTCACCGGCCCGATCTGGAGTTTTCAAACATTCCCGCTGGAGCCGAGCTTTACAACCCAGCCGGCCGACCGGTTTCTCTTCAGCAACGAGACGGCCGTTTTCTCCGTTGCTCTCTATAACGACAGCGGCGTCTCCTACCGATGGTATAAAGACACCGTCGCCCTCGACGACGGACCCACCGGATACGGCTCGGTCATTTCCGGCGCCGAGACCTCCGAGTTGACAATCTCCGGCGCCCGGGTCGATGACGAAGGCGTCTATTTCTGCCGGGCGACAAACGACGCCGGCACAACCGATTCGGACTCGGCCCTCCTGCAGATCAACCGGCTCGTCTCGTACTGGCCCCTCGAAACCGATACAAACGACGCGGCCGGAGATTTTGATATGACCCTGATGCAGGAAGGGACCGCCGGCCTGCCGACCTTGACAGCCGGCTCGGTCGATCCCTCGGTCGGCGACTTCAGTCTGCTGTTTGACAACGGCGATCATGCCGCCGATCCCAACGGCCGGTACGCCCAGATCGGCGCCGGAGCCGTCGATTACACCGACCTGACCATCACCGCCTGGGTCTACTGGAACGGCGGGGCCAACTGGCAGCGCCTCTTCGATTTCGGAAACGATACGACCCAGTATATGTTCCTGACCCCCGGCAACGGAGCCGAGTGCCGCTTTGTGCTCAACAGCGGCGGCGGTGAGCAGCTTGTCGCCGCCTCTCCGCTTCCCGTCGGCCAGTGGGTCCATGTGGCCGTCACCCTCGGCGGCAATACCGGGCGGCTCTATGTCAACGGCCAGCCCCGGGGGGAAAACACCGCCATGACCATCAATCCGGTCGATTTCAGCCCGACGCTCAATTACATCGGCAAAAGCCAGTTCGAGGCCGATCCTGAATTTGACGGACGAATCGATGATCTGAAAATCTACAACTACGAGCTGGAGGTCAACACAATTGCCGAAGAGTACTTTGCCGCAACCGGGATCCGGCCCTGCATCGATCCCGACTTTGACGGCAGCGCCTTTAACCTGGACAATACCGGCTCGTCCTATTGCCGAATCGACCTGGCTGACTTTGTCGTGTTGATTCAGCAGTGGCTGACCACCGGCCTGACCACCGGACAGTAAAGAACATGTCAACTCTTGCGTGTGTGAAGTGTGATACAGTGTGTGAAGTGTTTGGGATAGATGAGAACGGAAAACGGAAACGTAAATGTTTTAGGAACCCCATTAATTGGAGGATGTGCAAGATGAAAAAAGTATGTGTTTTAGTGTTGGCAGGAATGATGACCGTGGCCGCCCAGGCCGTCCTGCTCGATGACTTCAGCGGCGATCTGAGCGCCTACACGAGCACCGTGATCCTCGATGCCAACGGGGGCGGATCCAACACCGCCGCCTGGCAGATCTCCGGCGGAGCGCTCCAGCTCAATACCACCGCGTACGACGGCATTGAGCAGTATGCCTTTATCCTCAGCGGAGCGGCGCTGGGAGTCGGCGAGGAACTGCGGGTCGATATCGCCCACAACGGCGCCTCTCAGGACATCGGCCTCTATGTCGGCGGAACCGCGCCGGTCACCGGAACTCGCTATGACTATGTCGCCATGTACGGACGCGGAAACCAGCTTTTCTCCCGCGGCTTCGACGGCGGCGGTGAATACGGCCTGGCGGGAAACTGGGGCCCGGTCTCCTATGACACCCTGTTTATCGCGCGCACCGGCGTAAACACCTTTGAGACCGGCTGGTACGATGCGGGGGTCCGCAATATCCTGGCGACCCGTACGCCCACCTATGCCAATGCCGCCACCGTGGTCGGCTTCTATGCCGATGTTCGCGCCGCCGGCGTCCTCGGCGATGTGGACAACCTGCGGATCGTTCCCGAGCCGGCCACCCTGGCGCTGCTCGCACTCGGCGGTCTGCTGTCCGTGCGCAAGCGCCGCTAACAGCCGAACCAACCGGCTGCAAAAACGTAGGAATCGATGCGGGCCGGACCGGTCCGGTCCGCATCCTCTTTTTTACAGAAACAACCGGAACAATCGCGGAGAACAAAGTGACAGGCAGAGACACAAAAGCGAAAAACGGATTTACGCTGATCGAATTGCTCGTGGTCATCGCCATCATCGCGCTGCTGCTGTCGGTGATTATGCCGGCCCTGCACATGGCCAAGGAACAGGCCCGAAAAATCGTCTGCAAATCCCAGCTCAGCCAACTGGGCAAAGCCGTGGAGCTGTATGCCATGCAGAACGATTACAAGCGGTTTGCGATTCGGCAGGACGCCTCGCAAACGGACGATTACTGGATGGGCAAACTGGCCCCCTACACCGACAACGAATTCTACACCGAGCAGCTCATGGAAGGCAAAAAAATTGAGCTGCTGCTGTGCCCCTCCGCACCGTTCAATAAATTTGAGCCCGATCCCACCAATACCTATACCAACCCTTCCGGCCAGTTCGGCGCCTCGGCCCACGAACCCTGGTCCTGGGCCCGATCCTCCGGCGTTTCCACCATCGGAAGCATCACCATCAACGGCTGGATCGGAATGGATTCTTATTACGAAGACAACGCCTCTTACAGGCCGTATTTGTTCAAAAGCTGGATGGATATGCCGCCCAATGTCCCGCTGTTCGCCGACGGCGTCTGGCCCATCGGCTGGCCGCGCGGAACGGACAATCCGCCGCTGACTCTCCAGAGCTCGCCGACGGCGCAAATGCCCGACCACCAGGATCACATGCGGCGGTTCTGTATCGACCGGCACAACCGGCAGATCAACATGATCTTTCGCGATCTGCACGCCGACACCGTAAAACTTGAAAATCTCTGGGAAATCCGCTGGAGCCGCGACTACCGGGTCCCGAACCCGCCGCCCCGGATTCCGAATCAATAGCTTGTTAACGAATCGATGCCATTGAATGGGGGATGCAAAACCATGCACCGTCAAAACGAACGAGCGATGAAATTCTCTACCCTGTCCCTGCTGCTGGGCCTGGCTCTGCACGCCCTCTGCGCCGGATTTCCGAGCGTCACAAAAAGCGGCGACACCACTGTGGATCCGCAGGCCATGACCCTCAGCGGCGATACCTACGGCTATGCCATCAACGGCCTGTCGTTCCAGCAGGAGGTCCTCATAACCCACAACGGCTGGCAGTATATCGCCTATTACAACGGCGACCGGCGCGTCTGCGTTGCCCGCAGGCCGCTGCCCGCCGGACCCTGGCAGGGACTGGTCCTGACCGATTACACCGTCAGCACCACCTGGAACGCGCACCACACCGTCTCCATGGGCATCTGCCCCAATGACGGCACGATCCACCTGGCCTTCGACCACCACGGCAGCACCCTGCATTATCGCGTTTCGCAGACCGGCGCGGCGACCGATCCCGGCGCCGTCCCCTGGAACGCCTCCCTCTTTAACCCCGTACAAAATTACCTGATCTCCGGACAGTCCCTCTCCGTCGTCACCTACCCGCGATTCTGGCAGACCCCCGGCGGCGACCTCCAGTTCGGCTACCGTGCCGGCAGCTCCGGCAACGGCGACTGGTACATCGTCGATTACTCCGCCGCCACAGGACTCTGGAGCAGTCATCGCCAGATCATCAACCGCAGCGGCGACTATTCCGATTCACTGGGCAGCAGCACCACGCGCAACGCCTATATGAACCCCCCCGCCTACGGGCCGGACGGACGGCTGCACCTGACCTGGACCTGGCGGGAAAGCGCCGGCGGGGCCAACCACGACATCATGTACACCTATAGCGACGACGGCGGATTTACCTGGTACAACAACAACCTGCCCGGCGGACTGCGCATCAACACCGGCCCCAATCCCCTCCAGACCCTCCTCGATCTGACCTGGACCGCGACCGGACTGCAGGTCATCGGGCAGGCCACCGGAAACGCCTCCACCCAGCAGTTGATTACCGTCGCCTCACAGGATGTCACCGTCGTCCCCCTTGACCGCTATTTCGGGATGATGAATCAGCAGGCCCAGGCCGTCGATGCCCAGGGCCGTGTCCATGCCCTCATGTTCCACTGCACCCCGGAATCCTATTCCGGCTATTCCTACAGCACATGGGGGCCGCAGGGAGCCCGACGATACTTCCACTACTGGCGCGATGCCCAGGGCAACTGGTACCGAAACGAACTGCCCGACGCCGTGGGAAGCCGGCCCAAACTGCTCCTCCGCGACAACGGCGACGCCTTCGCGATCTACCAGTCCCGGCAGAGCGTCAACCTGTACGATACGGGAATCTATTTCCTCAACGGCGACCTGACCATTCAGGCCGCCACCGCCGCGGCCGGCTGGACCGACTGGCAGGTCATCCACGTCGAACCGGGAGACTTTTTGGGCGAGCCCCTGGCCGATCCCATTCGGTTCGCCGACGGCGTCCTGTCAATGATGATGCAGGACTCGCCCTCTTCGGTCGGACAATCCACGCCGCTGCGGGTCATCGATTTCCAGATAAACGCGCAATAGACAACCGCCAATCGGGGGAAACAGGGTGAACAAGACACTCACAATCATTGGATGCATCACGGCCGTCCTGGCGATGGGCGCCTATGCGGCCGTCTCCGGGCCGTACACCATCGATGCCGACACGCTGCACTTGTATCATTTTGACGGAAACGCCGACGACGCCGTCACAACCGATCCGCTCGATTTGACCCTGGCCCACGGCGCTGCCGTCACCGACTCCTCGTATGCCGGTTTCGGCGCCGCCCTCAATACATGGGAAGGGTCCTCCGATACCGCCTCCGACCAGCCGATTGCCTATGCCGATGAAATCTCCATCAGCCGGTTTACCGGCGCCGACGGCGGCTTTACCTTTGAAGCCATCGTCCGGCCCGACACAGCCATCAGCGCCATCCCCAACCACATGCAGATCATCTCCGGCGAAGACGACGGCACCTATCGCGGCTGGCAGTTCCGCATCAACACCGCCGGACAGATGGAATTTATCAAACTGACCGGAACGCAGGAAAACTTTGCGGCCGATCTCCCCGCCGCCGGCGACCATGCCTGGCAGGCCGGACAGTGGTTTCACGCGGCCGTCACCTACAACGGGCAGGAAAATACCGCCGGAAATCTGACCTTCTACTGGACCCGGCTGGATTCAGACGCCGAAGAGGCGGCCGTGCTGGCATCCTTTACGATGACCGAGGACCTGTGGGCCTTTCTGCAGATCGATTTTGCCGTCGGCAATGAAGGACGAAACGCCTCCGGAGAAAATTTTGAGGGCCTCCTCGACGAGGTCCGCATCAGCTCCGTCGCCCGGGCCGCCGATGAGATGCTCATTGTCCCCGGCATCGGAGGGCCGATCATCCTCACCCATCCGGCGCCGGTCACGGTTCAGCAGACCGAGACGGCCGTCTTTGAAACGACATTCGAAAGCCCCACCGCGCCGACGGCCGCGTGGTTCAAAACCGGCCCGGCCGGTGACATCGAACTCAGCCCGGCCGATCCGGACATCGCCCTGCAGATAACCCCCCTCGGCGGCGATCAATACACGGCCGCATTGCAGATGGCCCATACCGCCGCGGCCGATTGCGGCGAGTACTACTGCCGCCTGGGCAATGAAAGCGGCCTGCACAAAAACACCGACCCGGCCGCACTGCTCGTTCTCGGCTTGACGGCCCGCTGGACCTTCGATCAGGCCCACTACAGCGGCGGCCTCCTGCTCGACTCCGTCGGCGATCACCATGCCCTGCCCGCCGCCGAGCCCCTCTTTGTAGAAGCCGCAGGCGGAATCGCTAACGGAGCCGTCCGCATCACCGACGAAACCGGATGGGCCCAAACGGAGGCCTTTGATCCAGCCGCCGGCAGCGGCAGCATGACCCTCAGCGTCTGGGCCAACTGGCAGCAGACCTCCCCCGCCCGGCAGAATCTCGAAACCGCAGCGTATCCCGAGGCCGATTCCCTGACCGCCCCCGAGGCCCTCACCGCCGACACCCAGTGGCAGCACCTGTGCATCACATACAGCCCCGAGGCCGTCATCTACATCGACGGACTCCGGGCCGCCGAAGGCCCCTGGACCCTCCCGGAAAACACCCGCGCCATCCTGACCCTCGGCGCAGCCGGAGGCCCGCAGCAGCCCTTCACCGGAGACCTCGACGATCTGCGCATCTACAACTACGCCCTGACCAATACCGAGGTCGCCGAGATCTATTACGAAATGACCGGACGCGGCGTCTGCCTGCCCGAATTCACCGGCCCCTGCGACCGGACCGGACCGGAAGGACAGCCCGACTGCGTGGTCGATCTCTACGACCTGGCCGACCTGGCCGACCAATGGCTGACGGCCTCGAACTTTGAAGAATTCGCCGAATGTTCCGGCGGCTGGAAAACCGAATACTTCACCCCCAACTGAATAAAAAATGAACCCGGAGAAATCGCTGAAGTCAACCATGAGAAATAATCCGATCATGAAAAAAACGGCATCCCTTCTTATTTTCGTGCTTTGTGCGTGGACGGCACAGGCGGAACTGATTGACAACTTTGAGAGTTATTCCCCCGGCCCGATCACAGCCCCCTGGGTCGTCACGGATGGATCGCCCGCCTTCGGTCAGGAAACCGGCGGCAATCAGTACACCGAAAGCTACGGCTCCTACCTGCCCCTTGGCGAAAACGCCGTCGCCGCCGGCGACACCGAAACAACAGTCTTCTTCCGGATTTACAAACGGCCGGCCACCAGCCCCGACTGCTCAGTCGGGCTGAGCAACCTGGCCGACCCCCAGGGCGACTGGAACGACTTCGAGGCCTATGTCGTCCTCTACAATAACGAGCTTCGCGCCCGCAACGGCGGCGGCAACGATACCATTCTAAGCCCCCTGACCGAGGCCCTCTGGTATAATATCTGGCTGGTTCTCAACAACAGCGCCAACACCTATGACGTCTATCTGACCACCGGCCAGGCCGACGCGACAACCGGCGACCGGCTCGCGAATGGATTTGTCTTCCGCAAAAGCACCGCCGACCCGCTGGCAACCTTCAAGATCTACGGCCGGTCCGATGCTCCCGTGCGAGTCGATGATCTCTATATTATCAGCGGCTTTTCTTTGTCCATTCCGTCGGATACCACCCTGCCCCCCGTCATCCTGACAGACCCCGACGACGCGGCCGTCCCGCAGGCACAGGATGCCCTTTTTCAAACCGCCTTCACCAGCCCGTCCGTCCCTTCGGTCGAATGGTACCAGGTCGCCTCGCCCGCCGATCGGCTCCTGAACCCCGCCCAGCCGAACCTCGACATGCAGCTTTCCTATGATGCCCAGGCCGATCAATACACCGCCGCACTGACCCTGGCCCAGACCGCCATGTCGGACGCCGGTCTCTATTACGCCCGCATCACCAACGAATCCGGCGCCGCCCGAAACACGGCGTCTGCCCGTTTGACTGTCCTCGGCCTGACGACCCGCTGGACCTTCGATCAGGCCCACTACAGCGGCGGCCTCTTGCTCGATTCCGTCGGCGGACATGACGCCCTGCCCACGGCCGAGCCCCTCTTTGTAGAAGCCGCCGACGGAACCGCCAACGGAGCCGTCCGCATCACCGACGAAGCCGGATGGGCCCAAACGGAGGCCTTTGATCCAACCGCCGGCAGCGGCAGCATGACCCTCAGCGTCTGGGCCAACTGGCAGCAAACCTCCCCCGCCCGGCAGAATCTCGAAACCGCAGCATATCCCGAGGCCGATTCCCTGACCGCCCCCGAGGCCCTCACCGCCGACACCCAGTGGCAGCACCTGTGCATCACATACA
>JAHDQI010000289.1 GCA_018433925.1 Phycisphaerae bacterium
CGCGACCCGGAATATGTTCAGGGCAAGGCCTGGTCGTTCAATACCAACAACAGCGCTGCGGATGTGGACGCCGGCGCAGACCAGTATGTCTGGCTGACGGGAGGCGCGGCGGTTGATACCGGCAGTGATGCTGACACGTACATGCGTGACACCACGCCTCGCGGGGGCGAAGGGCATATGGATATACATGGCTCAGCCGGTCGGGCAGGATATGTGCGATTCGATCTTTCAGCTCTTTCGACTCTTGGGCCGGCTTCCGTACAAAACGCATCCTTGACGTTTACCAAAACATCCAGTCCAACTCGCAATGACACGATCGTTTCAGGGCGTTTCGGGCTAAAGGGATTGAAAACCGTTGAGGGGAATACGCCTCAGGATTGGGTTGAGGCGACCCTAAGCACAGCCAATGTTGGCCTGGAGCATCCAGGAAGCGGCGATTATGACACAGCAAGGGTCGTTGAACTGGATGCGGAAAACGGCGCTAACGTCACTGAGACCATTGTAAACGGCAACGAATTGGGTGGAACGGTGACAGTCACAGGCCCGGATCTGGAAGCATTCCTGCAAGATCGCATCAACGATAACGGGATCGTAACGTTTATTGTTTCCTTCCCCGGCACCGCCGGCAATGGATACGGACTGGCAACCAAAGAAAACACCTTGGGCCATGCCGGTCCGCGGCTGCAACTGAACTATGGTACGCCTTCGGCAAATGTGACGCTCAGCGGCAGTTATACGGATGACGGTCTGCCGGCGGATACGGTAACCGTAGAGTGGACGGAAGTCAGCCGACCGGAGGAAGCCGAGCTGACCGTGATTGATCCGGACGATCAGTTGGAGACGACCGTGACTCTCAGCACCGTTGGTTTTTATGAATTCCAACTGGCGGCCGACGACACGGACCTGGTCGGAACCGATACCGTTCAGATCTATGTGGGATTTGATCCGTGCGATGCGTCCCAGAATCAGCCCGATTATGAGTCGAATATTGCCGACCTGAATACGGACTGCTTCGTGGACCTGAACGATGTGGCGATCATGGCCGGACAATGGCTTGACTGCACCAGCCTGGAATGTCCGTAATCGAACGGGCACGCTGCAGAAACAGATTGACTGGATTGATGAAACAGGGGAGCGCCCACAGGAGGCGCTCCCCTGCTCTTTTTATGATTCGTATCAGTTTGCCGAAACGTGCAGGACAAACCCGCCATAGGGCGGCACTTGAAAGGTCTGGGCGGAGTCAGGCCGTTCGTGGATTGTTTGTGACAGGAGCGTATCGTCCGGGCCATCCTTAATCAACAGCCCGGAACAGCCCTTTGGAAGAAATGAAAGATCGGGCGAAAGGGTTTTGGTTTTGTTCTCGCCGTTGACGGCCGCCACATACCAGTGGGCGCCCTTTTGCCGGGCCAGCACTACTTCTTTGCCCGGATAGCCGGCGACAAAACGCGTCCGGTCCCAGGCGGCGGGCACGTTCTTGAGGTACTCGAGGGCAAAGTCGGGCAACTGCTCGGCCTCAAAGGGGGCCAGGCCGAAATGCTGCACACCGGATTCAAAAATTACAGGCAGGGCCAGTTCAAAGGCCGGGGTGGTTACCCGCCGGACGCCGCGAATGCGCCGGCTCATAACGACCGGTGTAAAATCCATGGGCGCGACGACATTTCGCGTGAAGGGCAGCACACAGGCGTGCTCCGGCTGGCGATCCGCGTTTCGCTGGTCAAACGTGCAGTATTCCATGCCCATTACGGCCTCCGTGGTGACCATATTGGGCCAGGTCCGCTGCCAGCCCCGCGGCAGTGTGGCCCCGTGAAAATTGACCACGAGGTTATACTCGGCGGCGTCTTTGAGAATCTCCCTATAAAGCTGCATGGTCGCCTGTTTGTCGCCTCCGAAGAAATCCACCTTGATCCCCCGGATGCCCATTTCGCTGATTCGTTTGAATTCCTCGCGGCGGACATCGGGCAAATGCATCCGGTTTTTCGGCGTCGGCGGCGCGTTGTTCCAGTCGCCGTTGGAGTTGTACCACAAGATCAGCTCCACGCCCCTGTTTTGGGCCTCTTTGGACAATTCGGCGACCCGATCATAGCCGAGAATGCGGTCCCAGTCGGCATCGACCAGCATGTATTCCCAGCCCATATCCGCCGCCAAATCCAGAAATTTTCGCAGGACAGGCAGTTCCGTGCCGGCCGTATCATAGCGCAGCCAGCTCCAAGCGGCCCGGCCGGGCTTAATGAACGAGGTGTCCTTGACTTTCGATTCTTCGGCCACGTCCGTCGCCAGGTTGGACTGGACAATCGTCTCCAGCCCCCGGCCGACAATCACCAGCCGCCACGGGGAGGCAAACGGCAGCCGGACGGCCGGAGCCACGGGATCCTGCGGGCCCCGGTGCTCGTCGGCCTGCGGAAAAGCGATGCGATAGAGGCCCCCTTCCGAATCCCGGCCCAGGCGACATCCGCAATAGGTCTCATAGACGCCTGATTCGCTCAGCAGCACCCAGCCGGTTCGGCCCACGCGAAAGAGGGCCGGAAATGCCCATCCGGCCGCGAAGGGAGACGGCCGGCCGACCGGCTTTTCAATCTCATAATGAGACTCATACGAGGGATAGGTTTTTTCCCAGCCGGTTTTGGAATCGTGCATCGGATGCAGCCAACTGACGGTCTCGCGGGGAAAGGCAAATCCCGTCGCTTCCCGCTCCATGGAGGTCTGCTCTCCGCTTTCGGGGAATTGATATCGAAAGGCCGCGCCGTCATTGGAGACCTGAAAGACAATCTCCATTCTCTGCTTTTGCGGATTTTCGAGCGTGATCACGCGGCGGTTGGCCTGATAGCGGATTCGGCTCTGTTTGCCGTGCGGCATTGTGTATTCATCCGTGATCCGCTCAAGACGAGAAATCGAAATCGGTTTGAGGGACCCGGTAAAATCGCCGTCGGCACGGACCAGCCCGAGGGGGGACGGCTCAAGCAGGGTTTCGCCTTCGAGCCGAACCGCATAAAAGGGCTTGCCGTCTTCAAGAATAAACTGCACACTGACATTTCCATCGGGGCTTTGAAGAATCATTGCCTGCTCCCTTTGGCAGCCATTGAGGAAAATAACCGCGGCCGCACCCATAAGAAAACCGATTCGCTGCTTCATGACAATACCTTTCTGAAAATACCTGTTTTTTGTCCCACAATCCTACTCCGGAAATATCCGGAACAGCCGACAGGCCATAGATACAGAAAACTCCCCTGCTTGTCTATGGTAAAAGTCCGTAATTGAGGCGGATCCGTTGAGGCAGAGGTTCCCCTTGTCCGCACTGCGCGGACTTCCTGCCGGGAGAAAACAGCGAATACTGTCTGGATTGATTATGCCGGGGGCGCCCTTATAACCTTTGCATCCACCACCCGACAAAGACCCGGAGATCCTCCATATCAATGACTCCATCGGGGATCAGGTCGGTCGGCCGGGGCGGATCGGGAATCTGTGTGTAGGGCTCACCCTCAGACAGCCAGAGCATTTCGTCGTCGGTAAGCGCCCTGTCATAAATTCGGACCTCATCAATCTGTCCATTCCAGCTTCTGTCGCTGAGCCGGTCAACTCGACTGCCGATATAGACCGGATCGGTTGAGGTTCGAAGAGCCGCCCCGCCGGTCGCGGTGGAGGCGTCCAGTTTGCCGTCCACATAGAGACGGATGCTGCTGCCGTCATAGACGGCCGCGAGGTGGTGCCATTGGCCATCGAGTACCGGGGTGACGCCGTTGGCCTGGAATTCCGTGCCGCCGCCGGCGGGATTGAAATGAAAACAGATGGTATTGCCGGTCTCGTTGCGTATTACTCTCCATGCATACAGGCCCTTGGCTATGACACAGGCCCAGGCATCCGTTTCATTGTCGCTTTTGATCCATGCCGAGAGGGTACCGCCCGCGATTAAATGGATGCCGGAGCTATCGGCACAATTCAACGCGCTGGAGCCGTTAAAATCAACGGATTGCCCCTTGTGGCCGGGGTCTGCAAAGGACAGGGTTCCGATTGGCGAGGCATGGTGATTTCCGGCCGCGTCATTGTAATTGCCGTCCAGGGGCCAGTACGCGACGAGGTTGCCCGGACCCGGATCGGTCGGGGTAACGGTTTCGATATAGTCTTCCTGCCACTGGGCGGCGATTTGGGCCAAGTCGTAATGATTGACGGTACAATCGGGCTGCCCGTCGGGGCCGGTGAAATCCGCGATACCGCCGCAGCCAATGGACCTCATATAGGCGCAGTCGCCGGGATCACCGGAGACCTCGAGCTGCCAGATGGAGAGGTCCTCGTATTGCTGTTGGCCGGAGGTTCCCACGGCCCGGATCTCATTTTGGCCCGCCCGCAGTGTGATGCCTCCGTTCCACTGCGCGATACAGTCCGTGACAGACCGGATGCCGCAGGAAATGTCATTGATAAACAGTTCGACGGTCTGACAGTTGGAATAGACTTTGACGTATGGAGGGCAGGTTTGCTGAGGCGTAAACCGCCGACTGGTAATATGGACCATCGGTTCATCGGTCCAGTTGGCTTTGTACCAGTAAAAGCAATCTTTTTTCAAGGCGCGGTCGCGGGTGACCATTCCCTTATCATTGAGGGCGATCTGGCTTCCTTCATCGCGCCAATCGACGGCAAAATCAAAGCCGTTCCAGATGGTTTTGCACCATATAAACGGGCGTTCCTTCATGGCCTTCCAGTAGACTTCATGATAATAAGACTGATACTCTTCGGGATGGAAGGGAGCCGAAGGCCCCGGGTATACCGGCGGGACCTGATGCTGGAAGGGATTGGCGCCGGCGCCGTATTCCATGATGCCGATGGCGTCATCGGGGCGAAGGGCGTGAATGCTGTCGGCCCAGGGAGCAAAGCTCTCCGGATTGCTGCCGTACCAGCCCATGTACCGGTTGTATCCGAGCGTGTCGGCGATGTAGGACCAGGCGGCCGTATCGGAGGTGTTGTTGTGAGCCACGGTGGTCAGGCGCGTGGGATCTTCGGCTTTGGCCAGGTCCTGCAACTGCTGTATTACGGTTTCAGAGCCGCCGGTGGTCAGTTCGTTATAGAGCAGCCAGAAACAGATCGACGGATGATTGTAATTCTGCCGAATCAGTTCGCGGAGCTGGTCCTTGCAGTTGTCGATAAAGGCGGTGTCGAAGGTGATGCTGTCAACGATGGGGATCTCGGTGGACAGGACGATGCCGTGTTCGTCGGCCAGTTCGTATATCTTTTCGGCATGCTGATAGTGACTCAGGCGAATCCAGTTGCAGCCCATCTCGAGCAGGAGTTCGATGTCCTGCTGCCTGTCGGCATCGCTGATCGCCCGGCCTTTGTCGATCCGATCCTCATGAATGGCCACGCCGCGGAGGTCCAGGTACCGGCCATTCAGGAAAAAGCCCAGGTCCGGATCTACGGAATAATAGCGAAAACCGAGCGGCTGAGCGATCGAATCGACAATCACACCGCCGACCTCCACGTCCGTGACCACTTGATAGAGGTACGGGTCCCGGCGGCCGTTCCACAGGTGCGGATTGCTGATCGTGGTATTCCCGATAACGGCCTGGGCGGCTTCTGCGGGTATGGTTTGGGTGATTTCGAGGGTTTCCACCGGCGTGTTTCCGGCATCGAAGATTTTGGCGCGAACGGTTACGGCCTGGGCCGCCGGAAGGGTATTTCGGACCAGGACTTTTACCTCGAGATCGGCGGAGGATTCGCTGACATTCGTCTGGGTCAAATACACACCGGATGAGGCGTAGTCCAGCGGGGTCATGTGGACCGGTTCGGTGATGATCAGGCGGACCGGCCGACAGAGGCCCCCGTATTGATTGAAATCGCCGGACCGCGGAATGATGTTCAGGGTACCGGTGCCGGAATTATCCGATCTGACAGCAATCAGGTTGTCTGAACCGAAGGTGACCTGCGCGGTGATGTCATAACAGAATGCCGCATAGGCCCCTTCATGGCGGCCGACCAAGGCGCCGTTGCAGTACACATCGGCGGCTTTGCCGACGGCCTCAAAAAACAGGTAGACTCGTTTGCCGCTGTGTTCGGAAGAGAGATGGATGTTTTTCCGGTACCAGGCCGGGCCTCGATAGTAGCCGCCGCCGTCCTGGGTGTCGAGGGCGTTGTAGGTATGGGGCAAATTGACAAGGTCCCAGGCCGAATCGTTAAAAAGGGGATTGTGAGCGCCGGAGACATCGGCCCGGTAAAAACGCCACTGCTGAAGAACGGGAATCTCCTGCCGCTGGGCCAGGCCGCAGAGACTGACTGAGAAAAAAAACATCCCTAATGCGGATTTATGCAAACTTGTCCATTTTCTGTTCACGGGATATCCCCTTTGCTGTTTTTCTTTCTCAATTTATCCTGTTCTTCATTGGGCAACCAATCCGTTTGCCATCCAGTAATCGATCAGTTGGGCCACATCCGCCAGGTCTACAACACAGTCCCAGTTGAGATCGAGGTATTCGGGATAGGGCTCCATGCAGTGCGCCGTGGCCAGAAAGAGAGCCTGTATCTCCGCGGCCGACAGGGCATAATCATAGACGCGGATCTCATCCATCGCTCCTTCGTAATAGGCATCGGAGGACCAGTTGCTTCGGCCGATATAATTTTGTGTCCGGATCAGGCCCCAGGGCCAGGTGGAGGTGCCGGTTTGAATGCTCTGGCCGTTTTTATAAATCGTGACCGTTCCGGAGGTGTTAATCGTGGCGGCAAAAAACTGCCACCGGTTCAGTTCAATGGCATCGTCCGCGACGACTCCGCCGGCGGACGTGTCTTTGCCGAAGACTTTAAACAGCAGGCCGTTGCTGGTACCGGAGCGGGCCAGGATGATATTGTTCGCATAGGATCCGTTGCCGAGGTCAATGAAACGGGCGTGATTTTTTACGGCCGTCGGTTTGGCCCACAGGGCCACGGTACAGCCGTTATCGAATTCATCGAATCCGGCGGGCAGTTCGATATAATCATCGACACCGTCAAACAGCAGGGCCGTTCCGAGATTGCCGTTGACGCGATCGGTTTCGAAGGAAAGCCCTCCCATCAGGGTTCCGTGCATTCCTTTTCCGCCGGCGTCGGCGGCAGTCGTTCCCTCGCTTTCATCCAGCGACCAGCGGCCGATCATTTCTTTGGTTGTATCCTGAATCCGCTGCCAAACTCGGATCCAGTCAATCTGAAACTGGGCGGCACTGCTGGTCGGCGACGGCCAGGTCGCCGGGTCGGGATGCTGCCAGACCTGTCCGCCCCAGTCTCCGCCCACGTAGTAATCCAGGATCAGGTACATATTGCTGAAATTATTGGACGGCTCAAAATCATTCAAGCTGCGTACATAGTTGTCATCAAAATACCAGGCCACATACCACGGGCGCCAGTCGAGGGCATAGGTATGAAATCCCGAAGACAAATTACTTCTCCAGTGGGTCTGCATGCTCGACTGGCTGTCGCCGTAATGTATGTTTGAGATAAACCGATACAACTGATTGTTCTCTCCGCTGACACTGTCGAGAGGGAACTCGAAGACGTCGATCTCCGGGGGCCATCCGTCGGTAAGCATCCAGAAATTGGTCCATGAGCCGCGGGCACTGGGCATTTTTGCCCGGACTTCGGCATAGCCGTATTTGAAGCGAAACTTGCTGTACCCGGTAGAAATCGCCCCGGAAGTAAAGGAATATCCGTTATAGTTTTCGGCCTTGGCCGTAATGGTCAAGAGCCCGTTGCCGACGGTGACATTCTGATCTCGATTGTAGGCATCTCCCTTGAAGGTCCGAGTCCAGGGATGCTGGCTGATCCACTTGCTCGTATCGAGGGAAGAGCCGTTAAACTCGTCATGAAAGATCAGCTTCCAGCTATAGCCGGAACCGGGCGGCGGAGCGGCGGTTGAGAGTGCGGCGAAAAAACCAATCCAGATAAGTACGGTCCTCTTCCAGTACGGTCTGCATGCTGTATGAATCATGGTTATCCTTATCAAGCCAAGATTTACGGCCAAAAATTATGTTCAAACCAGGAAATGACAAAAACGCTCAAATCGTGTATATCAATAACGCCGTCAACCACCAGGTCGGTCGGTCTTGGATCGGGAATCTGCACGACCGGCTCGGCCTCGGCCAGGTACAGGACCTGGGCCTCGCTCAGGGGTGTATCGTAAATGCGAACTTCATCGATCCGCCCGGTCCAGTTTCTTTCCCACGGCCGATCCGACCGGCTGCCGATATAGACCGGATCGGTTGTCGTCCGGACCGGCCAGGGAGCCGCGGCGGAGGCATCCAGCCGCCCATCCACATACAGACGGATTTCACTGCCGTCATACACCGCGGCCAGGTGATGCCACTGGTCATCCAGGACCGGGGTATTTCCGTTGGCCTGATATTCTGAAAAATCGTTGTTGAAATGAAACGAGATTGCGCTGCTTTGATTATTTCGGATCAATCGCCAGGATTGGAGTCCCTTGGTGGCCACTGAGGCCCAGGGAAAATCGAGGCCGCCGCTTTTGATCCAGGCCGAGAGCGTTCCCCCGCCGCTGAGCGTCACTGCCGCGCTGTTCTGGCAATCCAAATAAGCAGCGCCGTCCAAATAAACAGATTGTCCGAGATGACCCGACACAAAGGAAGGGCTGCCGCCCGCCACGGCGTCATAGCTGCCGGCGGCGTCCTCATAATTGACATCCAGGGGCCAGTAAGCGATCAGATTGGCGGTGCCCGGATCGGCGGGTGTGAGAATCTCGGCGTACTCATCCAGCCACTGCGAAGCAAGGATGGCAAAATCCACAAAATCCACTTCACAGTTTCCGTTGAAGTCTTCAGCGATCCTTACACACTGCTCGGGGAGCAGCCGGATATTGTCTATCCGAATTGTCCCCTGGCCGGCCGGAGAAACGGCCTGCGGCCAGCCGATGCCTATGCAGAGCCGGCTGATCTGGTTGGGATCAATCCCCGTAAAGCCGGACAGCGGAAACGCCAGTTCCGTCCAGACCGGGGCCCGGACCACCTCTACATCCAGAATCACCTGCGTTGCGTTCTGTCCCCCCGCCTCTTCCAGTCGCACATAAATCGGATCGGCCGCATTGGAGGTATCGCCACGAACCAAAACAGACAGGTAATCGGAATTTTGGACGGTGAAATCCTTCGGCGACAGAAATGTATACTCCGTTTCAGAGCGGTACGGCGACTGGTCGTTTTGATAGGTCAGCGTCATCCAATTGTCGGCGTAGTCGCCCAGCGCAATCTGCGCACCCGTCCAGCGCTGCTGCAGTTCGGCCGTTGTCTGATACGACTCGAAATACTCGATCGAAGCGGGGTCATTTTGGCGAATGTATTTTTGAACCTCGCCGGCGGCCAGCAGATAAGCCCCTACCCCGAAGACATCGGTCGTGGTCGCCGAGGTCGTGGCGGGGCCGGCATCCACCGGCTGGACCCAGCCCAGCAGCCCATCGGGCTGCACGGCCGCCTTGAGGGCCTCCCAGCCGGCTTCCACAGACGGCCAATACGTCTGGGCATCCAGAAATCCGTTGTTGATCCCCCAGGCCATGCCGTAGGTGAAAAAGCCCGTGCCGCTGGTCTCGGGGTTATCATAATGCTGCGGACTGAGCAGGTCGGAATGCCAATACCCATCCGGCTGCTGGATCGTGATCAGCTTGGCCGACATTTCCTGGAGCAGCGTACTATAATCGGCTCGTTTGGGATCATTGAGCGGCAGATACTGAAGCACCCGGGCAATGCCCGCCAGCACCCAGCCGTTGCCGCGCGACCAGAAGACCTTGTTGCCTTCGTAGCGGTCATCAAAGTAGGTAATATCGCGGAAGAACAAATGCTCTTCGGTATCATACAGGCAATCCTGTGTTTCGTCCCACATCCAATGCATCAGGTCGTTGTATTTGGTATCACCGGTAATCCGGCTGAGCCGGACGAATCCGGGCGGAGCCATAAACAGCGCATCGCACCACCACCAGACACTGCTGCCGCCGGCGACATCGCAATTGAAATGGCGCGGATCGGCGTCCATGATATCCACAACATATTTGAAATGATCATAGCGAAGCGGATCGGGCTGATCCAGCAGATACAATTCGAGGTAGGTTTGCGCACAGGCGTGGTTGTCGGCATGCAGGGAGTCGGAAGCCATCCGCCAGTTGTACTGCTGGGCCCACTGACGGCTCTTGTTCAGGTACGTCTCGTCTTTGGTGGCCTCGTAGGCCGCCATCATTCCCGCAAACAGGGCGCCGCGCTCCCAACTGACCGAGCTGTTCCAACTGCTCTGGGTAAGCTGCCAATCGGCCACCTTCTTAGTCCAGTCAATCACAGGCCCGGTCATCTCCGCGGCCGGCCGACCCTGCGGCTCGCCGGCGGACAAAAGA
>JAHDQI010000078.1 GCA_018433925.1 Phycisphaerae bacterium
CGGAAAGGCAATTTATGCAGGTGACATACTGGAATCAGCCGCTTGAAACGCTTTCGAGGCCCGACCTCGAACAGCTCCAGCTTACCCGGTTGCGCGAGGTGGTCGGTTCGGCGCTGAAAACTCCCTTTTATCAAAAGCGGCTCAGCAAGGCCGGCATTGCGTCAGCCGACAAGATTCGATCGCTCGAGGATCTGCAGCGAATTCCCTTCGCTATCAAAGACGATCTTCGCCAGGCCTTCCCCAAGGGACTGCTGGCGGTCGATATGCAGGAGGTGGTGCGGATTCATTCCTCCAGCGGCACGACGGGGGTTCCGACGGTCATTTACTACACGCGGCAGGACCTGGACCGGTGGACCGATCTGCTGGCCCGCAGCATTGTGGCCACCGGGGCCGGGCCGGCGGATGTCTTTCAGAACATGATGAGCTACGGCCTGTTTACAGGGGGGCTGGGGCTTCATTACGGGGCCGAGCGGGTGGGGATGACCGTCATTCCCGTCGGCGGCGGCAATACCCAGCGGCAGCTTCAGATTATGAAGGATTTTAAGACCACGGCGCTGCACATTACGCCCAGCTACCTGCTGCATATTCATCAGCGGATGCCGGAGTTCAACATTTCCCCGGCCGATCTGAATCTGAAACTGGCCTGGATGGGGGCCGAGCCGCATTCGGAAAACACCCGCCTGAAACTCCAGGACCTCTACGGCATCGACATTTACAATTCCTACGGCCTCAGCGAGATGAACGGCCCCGGCGTGGCCTTCGAGTGCGTCTATAAGAACGACCTGCATATCTGGGAAGATGGGTATATCGCCGAGATTATCGACCCGGCCACCGGCCAGGTGCTCCCGGACGGGCAGGAGGGCGAGGTTGTCTTTACCAACCTGATCCGCCATGCCCTGCCGCTGCTGCGCTACCGCACGCGGGACCTGGCGTTTATTCATCCCGAACCGTGCCCGTGCGGACGGACGCATCGGCGGCTGTCGCGGATTACCGGCCGCACCGACGATATGCTGATTGTCAACGGCGTCAATGTCTTCCCCTCCCAGATCGAGGAAGTGCTCATGAGCATCCCGGAGGTCGGCACCAATTACCAGATTCACCTGGCCCGACGGGACGGCCTGGACCGCCTGACGATCAAGGTCGAAATCTACTCCAAGCTCTTTACCGGAGATCTGTCGGCCCTCGATCAGCTCAAGGCCCGCATCAACGACAAACTGCGGGCATCGATCACGATCAATTCGCGGATCGAACTCCATGAGCCGGGCTTTTTGCCCGCCTTCGAAGGCAAGGCCAAACGCGTCGTGGACGAACGCGATAAATTATAAACGATTGAAAAGGGGTCGTAAAAAAAGCAGCCGCAGAGGGATCTCTTTGCCCGCTGCTTGAATACGGCTAAAGAATAAAAAGGATATTTTTGGGTTCTTCATGCTCTTGGTAAAGCAATGACGAAGGGAGCCGAAGATGGCAAAGCAGTTAACAATTTTTCTCGAAAACCGGCCCGGCCGGATGAAATCCATTTGTGATATCCTGCTCGAAAAGAATCTGAATATCTGGGCCTTTACCATTCAGGATCGGGGGGAGTTCGGCCTGATGAAGATCATCGTGGATAAGCCGGACGAGGCGCGGATTGCCCTGGCCGACCGCGGGGTCGCCTGTGCCTTAAAGGAGGTTTTCGCCGTCACCGCCGCCGACCAGCCCGGCAACCTCGATAAGCTGACCTCGGCGCTGCTAAGCAGCGATGTAAATATCAAGGATGCCTATGGATTTGTTTCCCCCACAGACAAACAGGGAATCTGTTTTCTTGAGGCCGACAATCCCAACGGGGTCGATTTGGGCCGGGCGATTGCCGAACATGGGTTTCGTGTGCTGACCGACAAAGAATTGTATGAATTATAAGGGCCGCTGATGGAGATTCTTCCTGCGATTGATCTGCGAAGTGGAAAGTGTGTCCGGCTCATTCAGGGCCGATACGATAAACAAATCACCTACAAAGATGACCCCGTTGCGCAGGCCGCCGAATTTCTTGCCGACGGGGCACAGTGGCTCCATGTGGTCGATCTGGACGGGGCCAAAGAAGGCAGGCCGATGAACGCCGATGCCGTCGGCCGGATCGCCAGGGACGTTTCCATGAAGATCGAGCTGGGCGGGGGAATCCGCGATGAACAGGCCATTCGGCAAATGCTCGATCTGGGGCTGACGCGGGTGATCCTCGGCACCAGCGCGGTCAAACAGTTTGACTGGTTTTGTCAGATGGCCGATCAGTTCCCCGGCAAGCTGGTGCTGGGCCTCGATGCGCGGGGGTCGGCCCTCGCCGCGGCCGGCTGGCTCGAACAGACCGGCGGCAATCTCCTCGATTTTGCACGGCAGGCGGCCCGGCTGCCGATTGCCGCGATTATTTATACCGACATCAGCAGGGACGGCATGCTCTCCGGCCCCAATCTGGAACGCACGGCCGAGCTCGTGCGGGCGGTCGCGGTGCCGATTATTGCCGCCGGCGGCGTGACGACCGCTGAGGATATCGGCCGTCTCAAGACGGCCGGGGTGTCCGGGGCGATCATCGGCCGGGCCCTGTATGAAGGAAGCATTACCCTGCCCCAGGCCCTCGAAGCGGCCCGATAAGCCGCCGGTCCGACCCTTTTTTCTCTCAAAAAAGTCGTTTAGCCAACGGATAAAAGCCGTTGTCATGCCGGGCTGGACCCGGCCTCCGGCCTAAAACAGCTTCCGCCGCCGCCGGTCTCCTTAGGGAAAGGCAAGCGGTTAAAGGAGTACGAAAAAGAGCGTTTTTCATGGAAAAAAGGATTGACAGTCGGCGGGCGGATTTTTATAGTATTGCATGGTTCAGAAATATAATGCAATTCGAATTCACCCCGATGAAAATCTTTTGACGGCCGTATTCTATGCAGATATACTCTGTCGATTACACCGTTTGTTATGCGATAAGGGAGAAGATTTATGAATAATACGGACAAAATAGCAGCCGATGGGATTACCTTTGACGATGTGCTGTTGATTCCGGACCGAAGCGATTTTACCCCCGGCCAGGCCGAGACGGCGACCCGGCTGAGCCGTCGAATCGCGATCAATATTCCGATTGTTTCGGCCGCGATGGATACGGTCACGGAGTCGGCCCTGGCCATCGCGCTGGCCCAGGAGGGGGGCATCGGCGTCATTCATAAAAATCTGACTCTGGAGGCCCAGCAGCGGGAGGTGGTCAAGGTCAAGCGTTCCGAAAACGGGATTATTCTTGACCCCGTCACGCTGAGCCCGGAGATGTCTGTTCTGCTGGCGCGGGAAGTGATGCAGGAGCAGAATGTATCGGGCATTCCCATTGTCGAGAACGGCAAGCTGGCGGGCATCCTGACCCGCCGTGATCTCAAGTTTTTGATGGATGATTCGGTGCCGATTCGCGAGGTCATGACCCGCGAGAACCTGGTCACCGGACCGGCCTCGACAACGCTGGAGCAGGCCAAACAGATTCTCCAGAAGCATAAAGTTGAAAAACTGCTGCTGGTCAATGACAAAGGCGAACTGGCCGGGCTGATTACCATGCGGGATATCGACCGGGTCCAGCAGTTTCCGCTGGCGGTTCGGGATGAAAGAGGCCGTCTCCGCGTGGGGGCGGCGGTAGGCGTTCGCGACCGCGAGCGGGTCGAGGCCCTGATTGAGGCCGAGGTGGATGTGGTGGTTGTCGATACCGCCCACGGGCACTCGAAAAACGTCATTGACATGGTTCAGTGGATCAAGAAAAAGCATGACATCGATGTCATCGCCGGCAATATCGCGACGGCCCAGGCCGCGGAGGATTTGATCCGGGCCGGCGCCGATGCCGTGAAGGTGGGCATCGGGCCGGGGGCGATCTGTACGACCCGGGTCATTTCGGGCGTCGGCGTTCCGCAGGTATCGGCCATTATGAGCGCCGTGTCCTATGCGGAAAAAGAAAAGGTGCCGGTCATCGCCGACGGGGGCATCCGCCATTCGGGGGATATCACCAAGGCCATCGCCGCCGGGGCCTCCAGCGTGATGCTCGGTTCGCTGTTTGCCGGGCTGGCGGAAAGCCCCGGACAACTGGTGATCTACAAGGGACGCCAGTTTAAGGAATACCGCGGGATGGGGTCCATTGGGGCCATGGTGCACGGCTCGGCCGACCGCTACGGCCAGACCAGCACGACGGAACGCGACAAGCTCGTGCCCGAGGGCGTGGAGGGACGCGTTCCCTATCGCGGAACGCTCAGCGGCTTTGTGTATCAACTGGTCGGCGGCCTGCGGGCCGGGATGGGCTATTGCGGAACCAAAACCGTTGACCAGCTCCGGCAGCGCGGACGCTTTGTCCGCATCAGCGCCGCCGGCGTCAACGAGTCCCATCCGCATGATATCGTCATTACCAGGGAATCGCCCAATTATTCGGGCTATGTTTTTGACGGCAAATAGGCGCTATGGACAGCAAAAGAGAAGTGATCGCGATTATCGACTTCGGCAGTCAATACGGCCAGCTTATCGCTCGGCGCGTACGGGAATACAAGGTCTATTCGCAGATCTATCAGCCCGATGTAAAGGCCGCTGTGCTGGCCCGGCTCGGCGTCAGGGGCATCATTCTTTCCGGCGGTCCGGCCAGTGTCTATGCCGAAAACGCGCCGATGTGCGATCCGGCTTTGTTTGACCTCGGGGTGCCGATCCTCGGCATCTGTTACGGCATGCAGATCGGCTGCAAGATCCTCGGCGCGGACATCCGGCCGGCCCAAAGCCGCGAATACGGACGCACGGCCCTGGCGATTGCCGACCATACCGATTTGTTCAGCGGTCTGCCTGAGCAGACGACGGTCTGGATGAGTCATGGCGACCAGGTCAACGAGCTGACCGGGGATTTCACAGCGCTGGCACAGACGCCGACCTGTCCCGTGGCGGCGGTTCGGCACAAGGCAGGGCGGTTTTACGGCGTTCAGTTCCATCCCGAAGTGACCCATACGCCCCGCGGGGCCGACATGATGAAGAATTTCCTGTATGATATCTGCCGCTGCTCCGGCGACTGGCAGATGAGCGATTTCGTGGAGGAAACCATCGAGCGGGTTCGCCGCCGGGTCGGCGATGCGGCCGTCCTCTGCGGCCTGTCCGGGGGCGTCGATTCGGCCGTCACCGCGGCCCTGCTCCACAAGGCCGTTGGCGATCAGCTTGTCTGTATCTTCGTCGATAACGGCCTGCTGCGAAAAAACGAACGGGAAGGCGTGGTGTCCACCTTCCGCAATCATTTCCACATGGATCTCCACGTCGTGGACCGGGCCGAGAGCTTTTTGGCCAAGCTGGCCGGCGTAACCGATCCCCAGCAGAAGCGAAAGATCATCGGCGCCGAGTTCATCGAGGCCTTCAAGGCCGAGGCCTCAACCATCCCCAACGCCGAATTCCTGGCCCAGGGAACGCTCTACCCCGATGTCATTGAGTCCGGCAGCAAGGACGGCAACCTCGCAGCCAACATCAAGCTGCACCACAACGTCGGCGGGCTGCCCGCCGAGCTTGGCTTCACGCTGGTCGAGCCGCTCCGGGACCTCTTCAAAGACGAGGTCCGGCTCGTCGGCGAGTACCTCGGGCTGCCGGAGGATCTGGTCTGGCGGCATCCCTTCCCCGGACCGGGCCTGGCCGTCCGGGTCCTCGGCGAGGTCAACGAATCCCGGCTGGCCATCCTGCGGGAGGCCGATGACATCCTGATCGAGGAGATCCGCGCCGCCGGCCTGTATCGAAACGTCAGCCAGACGCTGGCGGTCCTCCTGCCGATCGGAACGGTCGGCGTCATGGGCGATCAGCGCAGTTACGACCACGTCATCGCCATTCGCTCCGTTGACACAACAGACTTTATGACGGCCGATTTTTCCCGCATCCCCCACGACGTGCTCGGCCGGATCGCCAATCGAATTATTAACGAGGTTCGCGGGGTCAATCGAGTCGTCTACGACATATCGAGCAAGCCCCCGGCGACGATTGAATGGGAGTAAACAAGGATGGCACACGGAAGGATCAGGCGGCTTTTCTTGCTGCTGGTCGCGGCCCTCGCCGGACATACCGCGGCGTTGCACGCGAGCCAATCGCTCACTTTATACGTCGAAAACGACGGCCGTTTTTTCAAGCCCAACCATAACACCGACCGCCATTACACCAGCGGCATCCGGCTCGTTTACGGCGTCCGCCCCGACTGGCAGTGGCTGCGCGAGTTTGGCGATTGGGACGTCCCCTTCTTTGAGGCCGAGCCCGGCCCCGTCAATACCGCCGCCGGCCTTTTTTTCGGCCAGAGCATCTATACCCCCGACCATGTCAACGACCCCCTTAAGCGAAAGCCCCGCGATATGCGGTTTGCCGGCTGGATGTACGGCGGCCTCTTTATCCAGCGAGCCGCCCGCCGCACAATGGACCAGGTCGAGCTCAACCTCGGCGTCATCGGTCCGGCCGCACTCGGCAGAGAATCCCAAAACGGCGTCCA
>JAHDQI010000220.1 GCA_018433925.1 Phycisphaerae bacterium
CAAAAATGCGCCCCGATGCGCGCCCCGGCCGTCAAAATCTCAACAAAACCCCTCTGCCGACCCAAAAACCCAAAACCGCCAAGAAAAAGCTCTCCCCCTGCCAAGGGGGAGTACCCGAAGGGGGAGGGGGTTTAAAAACGGCCACCGCCAAAGGCGGTTTCCTCATTTCTTTTCTCTCGGCAACGTTAAAACGCTGGCAAAACTCGGAAAAAACCGGAAAAAAAGCGGCAATTTTTGGCCAAAAAGCGGAAAAAACAGAACAAAAAACGGACAAAAAAGGAAAAGGAATGGACAAACTTGGCGTCAGGAAAAATACCTAAAAAACAGCATTTCCAGCCTAAAAACCAAGAAAAACCGTGTTTTTAAACAGCCGCTTTTTCCGCCGCGCCCTACACGATCCCCTTGTGATAACTTTGCAGGGACTGGACGAAGGTATCTTTGGCCTTTCGGGCGGCGATTCCTTTGGCCGTCGCGGCGGCCGCGGCGGTTGTGGTAATATAGGGAATTTTGTAGCGGATTGCGGCCTTTCGAATATAGGAGTCGTCATAGGCGCTTCGCTTGCCTACGGGGGTATTGATCACCAGTTGAATTTCGTTATTTTTGATCGCGTCATCAATATTCGGCCGGCCCTCGTGCACCTTGAGGATCGCTTCGACCGCAATGCCTTTCGAGGCCAGGTATCGGCTTGTGCCCTCCGTTGCGACAATTCGAAAACCCAAACCGGCGAATTCCTTCGCCACGGCCACCATCTCCTTTTTGTCCGGATCCGCTACGGTAATCAGGACCGTTCCCTCCAGCGGCAGGGGCTGACGGGTGGCCTCCTGGGCCTTATAAAACGCCAGTCCGTACGAGTCGGCCATGCCGAGCACCTCGCCGGTCGAGCGCATCTCGGGACCGAGCAGGGGATCGACCTCCGGGAACATGTTGAAGGGAAAGACGGCTTCTTTGACCCCGAAATGCGGGATCTTCCTGTGCGTTAGTTTCAGGTCCCTGAGCTTTTTTCCGAGCATGATCTGGGTGGCGATGCGTGCCATCGAAAGGCCGCAGACCTTGGAGACCAGCGGGACTGTGCGGGAGGCCCGCGGGTTGGCTTCGAGCACATAGACGATATCGTCGGCGATGGCGTACTGCATGTTCATCAGTCCGACGACGCCCAATTCGATGGCAATTTTTTTTGTGTATTCACAGATGGTATCTATATGTTTCTGAGGGATCGAGACGGGGGGAATCACGCAGGCCGAATCTCCTGAGTGGACGCCGGCCTGTTCGATATGCTCCATGACCGCCGGGATAAAGGCATCGGTCCCATCGGCGATCGCGTCGGCCTCGGCCTCAATGGCGTTGACGAGGAACTTATCAATCAGGATCGGCCGTTCCGGAGTTACGTCCACGGCCGCGGCCACGTATTCGCGCAGCATTTGCTCATCGTGAATGATTTCCATGCCGCGTCCGCCGAGTACATAGGACGGCCGGAGCATCAGCGGATAACCGATTCGCCCGGCTATTTTCAGCGCTTCGTCCAGGGAAGCGGCCATGCCGGCCTCGGGCATGGGGATGCCCAGTTTGTCCATCGTTGCCCGAAAGCGGTCACGGTCTTCGGCCAGGTCAATAGTATCCGGTGTGGTGCCGAGGATACGGACCCCGGCTTCTTCAAGCTGGCGGGCGATGTTCAGCGGCGTCTGTCCGCCGAACTGAACGATGGCGCCCTGCGGCTTTTCTTTTTCGTAGATGCTGAGGACATCCTCGACGGTCAGCGGTTCGAAATACAGCTTGTCGGAGGTGTCGTAGTCGGTCGAGACGGTTTCCGGATTGCAGTTGACCATGATGGTTTCCATGCCCTCATCGCGGAGGGCGAAGGCGGCATGGACGCAGCAGTAGTCAAATTCGATGCCCTGTCCGATGCGGTTGGGGCCGCCGCCGAGCACCATGACCTTGGCATTGTCTGTGGTGTCAACCCGGTCGGGCGCGTTATATGTGGAAAAGTAGTAGGCGGCCTCCTCTACCCCGCTGACGGGTACCGGTTCCCAACCCTCCACCACACCGAGTTTGGTCCGCTGGGCACGGATTTTCTCCTCCGAAACGGCCAACAGTTTAGCGAGGTAGCGATCCGCGAATCCGTCTTTTTTGGCCTGGGCCAGCAGCTCATCGGGAAGGGGTTTTCCCTTGCAGGCCAGGATTTTTTCCTCGAGGGCTACCAGCTCGGCCATCTGGCGGATAAACCATTCCTTGATATAGGTTTTCTCCGAGAGGGCCTGGACCGAGGCGCCTTTCCGAAGGGCCTCATACATGAGAAACTGCCGTTCGCTGGTCGGTGTGTTCAGCCGCAGCATCAGCTCATCCAGCGAAAGGGAATTGAAGTTTTTGGCAAAACCCAATCCGTATCGGCCGGTTTCGAGCGAGCGGATCGCTTTCTGGAAGGCCTCTTTATAATTCTTGCCGATGCTCATGACTTCCCCGACGGCGCGCATCTGGGTGCCGAGCTTATCTTCGATGCCTTTGAATTTCTCAAACGCCCAGCGTGCGAACTTGACTACGACGTAGTCACCCGACGGGGTGTATTTCTCCAGGGTTCCTTCCCGCCAGTAGGGGATTTCGTCGAGGGTCAGGCCGCCGGCGAGCAGGGCCGAGACCATTGCGATGGGAAAGCCCGTGGCCTTGGAGGCCAGCGCTGAGGAGCGGGAGGTCCGCGGGTTGATCTCGATGACGACTACCCGGTCCGTCTTCGGATCGTGGGCAAACTGGACATTGGTCCCGCCGATAACCTCGATGGCATCCACGATGTCGTAGGAATATTTCTGGAGCCGTTTCCGGAGTTTCTCGTCGATGGTCAGCATGGGAGCGGTGCAGTAGGAATCGCCGGTATGAACGCCCATTGCGTCCACGTTTTCAATAAAGCAGACGGTAATCTTCTGCCCCCTGGTGTCGCGGACAACCTCCAGTTCCAGCTCTTCCCAGCCGAGGACGGATTCTTCGACAAGGATCTGATGAACCAGACTGGCCGCAAGCCCCCGCGCGGCGACGGTCCGCAGCTCATCGACATTATAAACCAGCCCGCCGCCGGTGCCGCCCATGGTATAAGCCGGGCGGATGACAATCGGGTAGCCCAGCTCTTTGGCGATCTCCTCGGCCTCCTCCACGGAGTAGGCATGATGACTGCGCGGCATATCGATGCCCAGCCGGTTCATTGTATTTTTGAATTCAATGCGGTCTTCTCCCCGTTTGATGGCATCGACCTGCACGCCGATGACTTTGACGGCGTATCGGTCGAGAACGCCCGCCTCGGCCAGTTCGGAGCAAAGATTCAGGCCGCTCTGCCCGCCGAGGTTGGGAAGGAGGGCGTCGGGCCGCTCTTTTTCGATAATTTTGGTCACGTTTTCGAGGTTGAGGGGTTCGATATACGTGACATCGGCCATGCCGGGATCGGTCATGATCGTGGCGGGGTTTGAATTGACCAGGACGATTTCATAACCGAGCTTTCGAAGTGCCTTGCAGGCCTGTGTCCCGGAATAGTCAAATTCGCAGGCCTGTCCGATGATAATAGGGCCCGAACCGATAATCATTACCTTTTGAATGTCGTTCCTTTTCGGCATTTTCACGCTCTCCATGCTTGTTAAAAAGAGGCATTCTGATTTGAGAAGATACAGTATACAAAAAGGGCCTACTATACAAGATAATTTATGGTAATATCTTCTATTAGGCAGATTTATATTGCGGTTAGGTTTGGTCCGAGAGGCACCTGACCAAAAATCCCTTCCTTTTGGAGTGTTTTTCTGTTATATTCAGGTTTTCTGGTTTAATTAAACTATTCAGGAGGATTTTTGTGGAAAAACAAGTCTCAATCATGCCCTGCCTGGACATGCAGAACGGCCGGGTGGTCAAAGGGATTCATTTCGTGGATATTCAGGATGCCGGCGATCCGGTGCAGTGCGCCGAGGCCTATTGTGCGGCCGGGGCCGACGAACTGGCCCTGCTGGATATTACCGCGACCGTTGAGAACCGGTCCACCATGCTGGAGGTGGTCAGAAATACAGCCCGTGCTGCGACAGTTCCCTTTACCGTCGGCGGGGGAATCAGTGATGTTGCCTCCGCGGCGGCGGTGATCGAGGCCGGGGCCGACAAAATATCGACCAGCAGCGCCGCTTTTCGCAATCCCAAGGTCATCGAAGAGATGGTCCGCGAGCTGGGTGCGGAAAAGGTTACGGTAGCGATTGATGTGGATAAAAATCCGGCTTTTCCGTCCGGATATGAGGTTTATATTGACGGCGGACGGACCGCTACAGGGACGGATGCCCTCGAATGGGCCAGGCGAGTTGATGGGTTCGGTGTGCCGGTGATTCTTCCGACAAGCAAGGCGGCAGACGGGGCCAAAACGGGCTATGATCTTCCGCTGATCCGTGCGATTTCTGAGCACTGCTCCGCTGACGTGGTGGCTTCGGGCGGGGCCGGGACGATGGAGCATTTTTACGAGGCCGTGCAGGCGGGGGCGACGATTTTGCTGGCGGCCTCGGTGTTTCATTTTCATTTGATCGATATTGGGCAGTTAAAGCAATTTTTACAAAAAAAAGGAGTAAAAATGCGTCTGTAAACGGCCTATCCATTTAGGAGATTTGTGTTTTTAGGAGGTGGTCATGATCAAATATCGGTGTCCGCATTGCCGCCAAAAACTGGGTGTGCCCGATGAGTATGCCGGCCATCGGGTCCGCTGCAGCAAATGCGGCGAAAGGAGCATGGTTCCCCAAAAGATTCTGCCGGTCGCTGAACCGGTTTCGAATGCCTCCGAAAATGTTCCTGTCGCTTCGGTTGTCAAATCCGCCGTTGTGAATCCGCGGCCGGACCGGCAACAAGGCGAATCCGGGACTCTTTCCCGTCCGTCCGAGGTTTCTCAGGGTCAACCAGCCCCATCTCCAATGAGTCCCTCTGTGACCACTCCGCAGGATATGCCGGAACTGACTGGGGAAGATGAATTTCCTGAGGTTGTTGAAGAGGATCCGAACGCGGCTGTTTTGCGACAGGTGCGGACGTCCCGTACACGGAAACTTGATCTGAAGATTCCCTCCGGCCGCAAGTCGGGCATTCGCGGCAGGCAATCGGCGGATTCCGGGCCGGGCTCTTCGGATCGCAGCGGGTTTTCGCTTGGCGGGCTGCTTCCCGATTTTCTGCGTACCCCGCTGGGCTTTCTTCTTGCCTTTGGCCTGGTTGGCGGTCTGATCTGGACGTGGGTGATTATGGCCCGTGCCTCGGATTCGAGCATGAATTTTTTTGCGGCGCTGATCCCCCTGGCCGGCGCGGCGGGCCTTCGTCTTATCCCCGGACGCGGTGTTGCGGTCGGGTTTCTGGCGGTTGTCCTGGGGCTGGTCGGAATCGGCGCCGGCAAGGCCGCCATGACCCGATGGGGGATGATCCCTATGCTCCAGAGGCAGGCCGATGAGGAAGTTCTCGAAAACATCGCGGTGACCGTGAACAATAAAAATCTCCAGCTTCCCGCCGACAAGAGCGCCAAGTTCATGCTGCGAACTCCGGGGGCGATGTCCTGCGTTGCCCTTGCCTATCTGGTGCATCAGGAAAACGCGGATCCGCATGAGGCCCGGATGCTGGCCCTTGATCTGCTTCGAACGTCCGGCGGAGACACAGGATTTACTGAAGCGGTATCCAACATCGGTGCGTTTGACGCCTCTGAAGAAACCAGGCAGATAGCGCTATACGAACGTTTGGAAGGCAATGAACTGTATGGAAAGGTTACCGGATTGCTGTGGACCTGGGAGGATGGCGATGCAATTCGTATGGCCCGGACCTATTATCCGGTTTATTCGCGTCTGGCTTATCAGGCCCGACTCCAGCGTCAGTTTTCAAGCGGGGAAGATCCGTTTGAGATGGCCTTTATGGCTTCTCTCAGCGCCCTGGATATTATCTGGTTTGCGCTCGGTATCGGCGGGGCCTTTGTTGTCTCCACCTTTGAATAACGCGGCACCGGCAGCCTCAACACGGCCGTGATTATCCGCCTGTGGAGGAATCGAACGGCCTTCTTTCATTTGGGGGGAAAGGAGTGCCGAACCAAGTCTTTGGCTTCCTGAAGCCACTGTTGTCTTTGTGCGGCTGTGCTGGTGATGACGATCTCGAACATGCGGCGGCGGACATGCCGGACTCCGCACAGTCCAAAAACACAGTCTTTCCAAATTCTTTCGAGGGGATCGCCAAACACCTCGGCTTCTCTTTTTAAAGGGGTATTTGAGGTGTTGAAAATGAGTGCGGTTTCGGCTCTGAGCAAGCCAATAGGTACTCCTTGCCCGGCATCTCCCTCTTCGAACCTGTATGCCACGCCGGGTCTGATTACCCGGTCGATCCAGCCCTTGAGGATCGCCGGGG
>JAHDQI010000119.1 GCA_018433925.1 Phycisphaerae bacterium
ATCCCAATCTGGTGATCGGGGCTGCCCTCAACGGCGGATTGGATGATATGTATGTTTACAGCTACGCCCTGAATGAAACCGAAGTACAAGCCCTGGCGGCTATGGGAGACAAAGTTCCGCTGGTGTATGCGGGCTCGGATCAGCTTTACCAGATCAATCCTTCCCTCCCGCTGATCATGCAGGGTCAGGTCCAGGACCTGGATTCGTCACCGGGGATCGAGTGGATTGTTTCGCCGGATTCAGTCGGCAGCCCAGCCAGTGTTACCTTTGTCGATGCATCGGATCCGATGACGGGGGTGTATTTTAATCCTGCCGATCCGGATATCTTCACCCTGCGTCTGACGGCTACGGATACTGTCGGCGGAGGACAAGTTGTGGTTTATGACGAAGTGGTCGTGACGACTAACGCGCCCACTTGTACGGATGTGATCGCTGCGGGCCTGGCGCTGCCGCTGGATCTTTCCGGCCCCATCGAAGGGCAGCCGGATTGTTACGTCGATCTTCTGGATCTGGCATATTTGGCGGCAAGCTGGCTGGAATGCAACGATCCGGAAAATGCCCAGTGCGACTGGCCGTGGCAGTAAACGCTCTTTGAATGCAAATGAATCGGACAGACTCCTGATTATGGTAAAGGAGCCTGTCCAAAATCTGTTCACTTTTTCGAGAGGAGTAGGAAAGATGAAAAAGTTAATGTTTGTATCTATGGTGTTCTCGCTGACATGTGGTGCATTTGCTTTAACAATGGTTTGGCCTGAGCAAGATGCAATATCGTGGAACGATCCAAGCGCGATTTGGAAAACCACAACGGGTGGAAGTTCTGCGCCTCCCGGGGTGAGTGATTATGCTTATATTTTGTCCACGAATGAAGTGACGGTCGATTCAGCAGTGGAAGTGAAAAGACTCTTTATTGACCGGTTGGCGTCAACGATGTATCCCGCTGTAGCGTCCACTGTAACGGTGGTAACCGGTGGCACGCTTGTTGTTAACAGTATTTGCCAGCCGGGACACGGTATTGACGGCGGAACCATCAATATTGCAGGCGGTACTATGATTATGAGTAACTCGGCAGGCGACAGAACCGGAACCTATTCTCTTCTCATGGATGATAACTTTGCTTCCATCCTGAATATTACCGCCGGCACCTTATCAATCCGGAATGGATCCAACTTTGAATTTCAAGCCAACTCACAGGCAGATGTGACAGTTTCGGGCACTGGATTGATTGAATTTCTCAATGGTTCCATGTTGGATATGGGATTGGACGCCCTTGGGGTTAAGATTTCAGACGGCGGCCTGATCAAGTTTGCCGGACGCGATGCATCTGTTGAAATTCAGGGCCTCGCAGAAGCCCTGCAGTTGACTGGGTTATCGCCGCTGGCAACTCCTTTGTATACCCCCGATGCTTACGCCAACGGCGTTGGTTGGTATTATGACGGAAACGACACATACGCCTTTACAGTCATCCCCGAACCAGCGACCCTGTTTCTATTGGGTTTGGGTAGTCTTGCACTAGCAAAGCGCCGCAAATAAACAGTTGATTTGTATTCCAATAAATTAATGATAGACGGTCAAAATGAATTGAGGAAGCCGCAGTGTATGTGGTATGATTGAAATTGTGCAGGGGCATGCTTCCAGAGTCTGGGGGAATGTCCCTGCTTTACAACTTTAATCAGAAATTAATGTGGGCAGTAAGGAAACGACACATGAAAAACACAAAAGCATTTACATTAATTGAATTACTGGTTGTTATTGCCATAATCGCACTGTTGCTCTCCATCATCGCTCCTTCATTAAAGATGGCCAAGGAGCATGCCAGGCGGATTACCTGCACGGTAAACTTAAAAACCATCGGGCTTGCCAATAACACATATGCCTCAGAAATGGACGGAGAACTGGCCCTGTCTCTTCTGGCCCAAGGTACCTATCCGGACGCTCCATCTTTGACATATTATGCTTATTTTATCTATAACAATTCCGGTTATACTTCCGAGCAGATCCGAAATCTGGAACACCTCAGGGCGGGCCCCTTCAACCTGGCATGGCTTTATCAAACGAAATACATGGAACAGGCGGAACTGTTTTACTGCCCCAGCGCTACACGTATTCCGGAGACTGAGCTGGAATCTCATCATTACGATGCCTATCACGATGAAGCCCATCCATGGCCATGGAACACCAATCTGGCTGGGAATAACTTCAATCTGGATAAGGTTCGTACCAGTTATACCTATGTTCCGCAGAAAGTCCGCGAGAAGGACAGCCGGGGATTTAAGGAGATTGCCAAAAAGGCGAGTGAACTGGATGCCAGTACACCTGTCTGTACAGATGTCTTGGCCAGCTTGGAACAACTTTCTCATCGAAAAGGAGGCATTAAAGGAGTCAATGCGTTATATTCCGACAGCAGTGTGAAATTTGTCAACAACGCGGAAGCGTTTGACCCCTTGCTTTGGGAACATAGTCCCAATTCAGATTGGGTGAATTTCCGAACGATTATCTCCTTGCTTCGTTAATTTCTTCGGCACAACAAATGATTTCAAAAGCATTCCTGATCAGGCTCGGTATTTTCGGGATACTGTCCGGCAACATGCTTGCTGCAACCAGGACTTGGCCGCAGCAGCCGGGGTGTCTATGGAATGATTCTGCGGCGGTTTGGGAATCGTCCCCGGGCGTACCTTCAACTTCACCGGGGATCGATGACTTTACTTATATCCTTTCCTCTAATGAGGTTACGATTAATTCTCCCGAGGTGATTCGGCGGCTGTATATTGACAGAACCTATACAGGGTATCCGCCGGCGGCCTCAATGGTGACAGTGGTATCCGGGGGCAGGCTTAGTATTGACAGCATCTGTCAGTTCGGTGTCGATACAACCGGTGCGGTGCTGAATATTGAAGGCGGTCAGGTCATTGCCGCAGGGACCGACCGGGCGGGAACCTGGTCGGTTCGGCTGGATTCAGGGGCTAGCGCGACTGTCAACATCTCCGCAGGATTGTTTTATATTGGGGGAGCCTCACAGGTGCTGTCGCTGGCCGGCAGCAGCACGGTTTTTAATGTATCAGGGACGGGGTCGTTGGAACTGGGTCCTGGTTCAGCGCTCGTGCTGGATGAGGGCAATTCGAAAATACGGCTTTCTG
>JAHDQI010000067.1 GCA_018433925.1 Phycisphaerae bacterium
CTGCCGTTTTTCCCCAAAAAAAGGAATTTTTCATGGAAATTACGATTCTTACAGCGCTTCAGGACAATTATATTTATCTGGCTGCTGATCATACCGGAAACACTCTCGCTGTCGATCCCGCAGAAAGCCGGCCGGTACTCGACTGCCTGAAACGAAAAAATCTGACACTGTCCCTGATCCTGACAACCCATTCACATGCGGACCATACCGGAGGAATCGAGACCCTCAAACGCAAGACCGGCTGCCGTGTTTTCGGCCCTCACATCGATTCCATCATCGATTCGGGCCCAAAACCCGAACCGCACAAAATTGACTCCCCTCTGGGTCTTTTTCAGGTCTTGCTGACACCCGGCCATACCAATGACAGCGTATGCTATTATTTACCCGCCTCCACCTCTTCGGCCGGAGTGGTTTTCACCGGCGACACCCTGTTTGTAAACGGCTGCGGCCGTCTGTTTAGCGGAGACGCTCAATCCCTGTGGCAATCGCTCCGGACGCTGGCCGCCCTGCCGGACGAGACACTTGTCTATTGCGGCCACGAATATGCCGAGGAAAACTACCGTTTTGCTTTGACAATCGAACCAGATAACACAGCAATCCGCACGCGACTGCATGAGACGCAACAGGCCCTCCGAAAAGGTCTTCCGACCGTGCCTTCCACAATCGGACGGGAAAAACAGTTCAACCCCTTTCTTCGTGCGGATACAACCCCGATTCGCCGCGTTTTATCCATGCCTGATGCACCCGCCTGGGAGGTCTTCGCCGAACTGCGCAAACGGAAAGACCGTATGTAATCCATAGAAGTTCCCCTTGAACGAATTGGCCGAATCGGGTATAAGAACACCCGACAAAAAACGAAATTAAGGATTGATATCATGAAAAAACGTTTGCTCGCTGCTGTCCTGCTGATTGGTGTCGGGTTTTTGTTTGCATCCGGCTGTGATAAGCACCTTCGCTCTTCGGCTCAAAATGACGACTCGGTAGAGCTATTCGACTACCAGGAAATAACCCTGGATAACGGCTTGAAGGTCATCACGCTGGAAGACTTTTCCTCCCCGATCGTAGCCGTTCAGGTCTGGTATCATGTCGGCTCTAAAGATGAAGACCCGCAGCGACAGGGCTTTGCGCACATGTTCGAACACATGATGTTCAAAGGCACCGACCGGGTTGGTCCCAACGATCATTTCGAACTGCTGCGACGAATCGGCGCGCGGACAAACGGCTATACGAGCTTCGACAAGACCGTCTACCTCGAAACCGTTCCGGCCGACCAGGTCGAGTTGGCCCTGTGGCTGGAGGCCGAACGAATGGCTTTTTTGAAAATCGATCAGGAAGCGATCGATACTGAACGAAGGGTGGTTGAAGAAGAACTGCGAATGAAAGAAAATGAGCCCTACGGCAATGTATATAAAAAGATCGCTGACGCCCTGTTTGACCGTCATCCTTACCGATGGACGCCAATCGGTAACATCACCCATCTGCGGGCTTCCGGGGCGCAGGAGATGCGCGATTTCTGGAACACGTATTATGTACCCAATAACGCGACCCTTCTGATGGTTGGGGCAATTCAACACGAACAGGCCCAGGCACTGGCTCAAACCTATTTCGGGTGGATTCAGCGGCGAACCGACCCGCCCCGGCCGACCATCCGGGAATCCAGGCCAAGCCGACGGCGGGAATTAATTATCGACGATGAAATCGCCCCAACCCCGCTTTGCGGAATGGTCTGGCGAACGGTTCCTCACGGGCACCCGGATGAACTTGCTCTCGATTTCCTTTCGCAGATTCTCGGCGGCGGCGACAGCAGCCGCCTGTACAGAGACCTGGTCGCCGATGAACAGCTTGCCGTAATGGCGATGGCCTGGACCTACAACCTTGAACAGGACGGCGTGTTTGCGGCCGGCGCCATGCTCAAGCCCAATGGACAACCCGCCTTGATCCTTGACTCCATCACGACTCACCTGCGGCGCATTCAGGCAGAAGGGGTCACAGAAGCCGAACTCGAAAAAGCCCGCAATAATATACTCAAACAGGTCGTCACGGAGAATCTGACGATCGAAAGCAAGGCCTCCCTGCTCGGAACCGCATCCATGATCCAGGGAAACACCGAAAAAGCCAATGAAATTCTCAAACAAATTCACGCCGTCACCCGTGAAGATATTCGTCGTGCGGCCAAACGGTATCTCAAGGAAAACCAGGAGCTGGTTGTCATCGTTAAGCAAAATACCGAAGGGAAGAAGGATGATGAGCAGGCCCCCCTTACAGCCATTCGCGAAGTGGACGCTCCGCCGCCCGGACGCACTGGAGAACAGCGACCCGCTGATTTTCCAAAGACACCGCCGATTGCCTCTATCCAGCCCGCCCGGATCACGCCGCAATATACCGAATCCCTGCTGAACAACGGGCTGAAGGTTCAGGTTGTGAAAAACCATGAAGTCCCCTTTGTCAGTGTAATGCTCGGATTGCCGTACGGCGCCTGGTGCGAAGAGAAACCTGCGGCTGCCTCCATGGCCTTTTCCATGCTAACCCGCGGGACAGAGCGATACAGTGAGGCGAAACTGGCCGAAGAACTCGAACGCCGCGCCATTCGTATCAGCGGCCAGGCCACCCTCGATACCGGCACAGTTTTCATGGACTGCCTGACAGATCAGCTCAACGAGGGCATGCATTTTCTGGCAGAAATGGTTCTTCGCCCGGCCTTTGAAGAAACAGAATTTGAAAAACTAAGGCAGCAAAAAGCCGCCGCCCTGGCTGTCCGCCAGCAATCGCCGGAATACCAGGCCGACAAGATTCTCAGAGAACGTCTCTTCGGACAGCACCCTTATTCCAAAGCCGCTGAAGGCCAAGTCGAAGACCTCCAAAATCTATCCCCGGCGGATATTCGATCATACTGGAATCAATTTGCCCGTCCTGAAGAAGCGGTGCTGATTTTTGCAGGAGATATCGAGGACGACAAAGCGCTGACACTGGCAAAAACCTATTTCGGATCGTGGAACAATCAGACGGCTCTGCCGAGTGTGAATCTTCCTCAAATCTCCTCCGGAAGCCCCCGGCGCATCTGGCTGCTCGATCAGCCCGGCAGCAGCCAGGCCCAGATTCGGGCAGGACAGATCGGGATCACACGGCA
>JAHDQI010000247.1 GCA_018433925.1 Phycisphaerae bacterium
CCCAGTTTCTTAGCCGGTGGCGTAAGCCACCGATTTTTCAAAGACTAATTTCGTCTCGTTTCCTTTTTGTTACCCCGGACTTGATCCGAGGTCTTTTTTGTCCCGTAGGGACACCCAGTTTCTTAGCCGGTGGCGTAAGCCACCGGAAAAATGAACTACCCACTCAACTACAAGCCCCGAAGGGGCGAAAGTTATATATACCAATCAAAGATATTTCTGCTCATACCGAATGTTATGCTTTTTCAAAAATCGTTCCAGTTCTTCCTCAAACGTATATTTCCGATGATGCTCCTGCTGGTTTTTGATATACTCAACAACCTGCTTGATCCCTGAAAAAGAAACAGTAAAAGCCGAATAGCCATCCTGCCAGGAAAATCCTTTGTCAAACGTCCGGTGAAACCATTTTGATGAATTCGTTTTAATCGTCCGGACAAAATCAGAAATATCCAACTCAGGGTGCAGAGAGACTAAAAAATGAACATGGTCCTGCGGCCCATTACAGGCATATAGCTTTGCTTTCAACTTGCGAATAACACCCACAAGATATTCCCGTGTTCGCTTCATCTGCTCTTCTTCTAACGGTTTTTGACGATCCTTTATCGAAAATACTATATGATAAAAAAGACACGTGTAAGACATTTCAGCTCCTTCCCGACTTTCGCCCCTTCGGGGCTTAACTGTTTTTCTCCTTTCCTCTCCGGCGGCTTGCGCCGCCGGCTAAGAAACGAATCATCCCTTCGGGATTTTATGCCTTTTTACTCTCTCGATACTTTAATCTTCTATTTTCTAATAGTATACTGATCCCGGTTGAAATTTCCCGTTTGTTCACGGGTAACTAATTCTGGAATAACGGATTATAACTTTACCCGCGGGCAGTGACTACCCTGAAGGGTATAATTCCCTGCTCTTCCCTGTCCGAAGGGACATTTAGTTTCTTAGCCGGTGGCGTAAGCCACCGATTTTTCAAAGACTAATTCCATCTCGTTTCCTTTTTGTCACCCCGGACTTGATCCGAGGTCTTTTTTGTCCCGAAGGGACACCCAGTTTCTTAGCCGGTGGCGTAAGCCACCGATTTTTCAAAGACTAATTCCATCTCGTTTCCTTTTTGTCACCTCGGACTTGATCCGGGGTCTTTTTTTGTCCCGAAGGGACACCCAGTTTCTTAGCCGGTGGCGTAAGCCACCGGAAAGAGTAAATCACAAAAACTACCACTACCACAAACCAGCCCCGAAGGAGCGCCAAGTATCACAAAATCGCCTCCAGTTCCTCCGCCAGCATCCCGATCTCCTGCTTGGTCCGCTTTTCCGTCACCGCGATCAGCAGCGAATTGTTCATGCCCTTGTAATACCGGCTCAGCGGAAAGCCCGCCGCGTAACCCTTCTCGATCAGCCGGGCCGCCGCCTCGGCCGCATCGCACGGCAGATCAAACACCATCTCGTTAAATACCCACTTGGCCGGAAAATGCGGCCGCACCCCCGGGATCGCCGTCAGCCGCTCATACGCGTAACTGGCCTTGTCCGCACACAATTGCGCCGTCTGCCGCAGCCCCTCCTTACCCAGCAGGCACAGATACACATGCGCCGACAGCGCACACAGCGCCTCATTCGAACAGATATTCGACGTCGCCTTATCCCGCCGGATATGCTGCTCCCGCGCCTGCAGCGTCAGCACATATCCCCGCCGGCCCTGTCCGTCCACCGTTTCGCCCACAATCCGCCCCGGCATCTGCCGCACATATTTTTTCCGCGAGGCCATAAAGCCCAGGTACGGCCCGCCGAACGACATCGGCAGCCCCAAACTCTGCCCCTCGCCGGTCACGATATCGGCCCCCATCGCCCCCGGCGTCTTCAAAATCCCCAGGGAAATCGGATAGCACGAAACAATCAGCAGCGCCCCCTTCGCATGCGCCGCCTCGGACAGATCCGTAAAGTCGTCAATGCACCCGAAAAAGTTCGGGTTCTGCACGATCACCGCCGCCGTCTGGTCATCCAGCGCCTGGCCGATCGCTTCCCGGCCCGCCAGCCCGCCGTCATTTTCCGTCTCAACCAGCTCAATCTTCAAATTCCGCGTGTACGACTGCATCATCACCCGGTAAATCGGATTGACCGAATCATCGAGAATCACCTTGTTCCGCCGCGTGATCCGCAGGGCCATCATCATCGCCTCATACAAAGCCGTCCCGCCGTCATAGATCGAGGCGTTGGAGACCTCCATCTCCGTCAGCCGGCAGATCATCGACTGAAACTCGTAAATCGCCTGCAGCGTCCCCTGCGAAACCTCCGGCTGATACGGCGTGTAGGCCGTGTAAAATTCGCTGCGGCTGGTCAGCGCATACACCGCCGACGGGATAAAATGATCGTAAAACCCCCCGCCCAGAAAACACGTCAGATGGATGTAATTCTTGCCCGCGATGGACGCCAGCCGGTTGCGCACCTCCTGCTCGCTCATCCCCTCCGGAAGAGTCAGCTCCCCGCACCGCAATTCAGCAGGTACATCCGCAAACAAATCCTCGGCCTTCAGCCCGATCTCACCCAGCATCCCCGCCCGCTGCTCGTCCGTATTGGATATATATGGCATAAATTCCTCAATCAGTTGTTCTCACCCCGGACTCCAGGACTTTGTCACCCCGGACTCCGAGCCGCAGTCCAGTTTCCTTATCACCCCGGACTTGATCGAGGGTCCGGTTTTTGTCACCCCGGACTTCGATCCGGGGTCCAGGCTTTTGTCACCCCGGCCTCCGAGCCGCAGTCCAGGCCTTTATCACCCCGGCCCCCGATCCGCGGTCCGGGCCTTTGTCACCCCGGACTTGATCCGGGGTCCAGGCGTCTCCGACTTGCCGACAATTTCAATTTCCCCTTTCTGGTTAACATATTCCGGGCAATATCGATAAAAGAGATCCACCCAATTCGGATTCATCTTTTCGATCAATTCCATTTTCCACTTTCTATGCCATCCCTTCAATTGCTTTTCCCTGTGAATACAAGCCATGACATCAGAATATCGTTCAAAGTAGACAAGTCTATTTACATAGTATTTTCGTGTAAAACAGTCATGTAGACCTTGCTTATGTTGAATGATGCGCCTTTTTAAGTTGCCCGTTACTCCTGTATATAAAGTCCCACTTCTTTTGTTTGCCAGGATATATACAAAATACGTTCTCATTTTATAAATGCATCTTTATCACCCCGGCCCCCGATCCGCGGTCCGGAAACGTCCAATTTAAGCCAACCATTTCTACAACTGCTTACCATTCAATAATCCCCTGGATGCCGGGTCAGGCCCGGCATGACAAATCCTATTCCGCTTCCGTCTCCAGAAAGTGCTTGTATTCCTTCGCATCCAGCAACTCATCAAATTCCGCCGGTTTGGACGCCCTGATCTTAATCAGCCAGCCCTCCTCATACGGATCATCCTTCAGCACGTCAGGATTATCCGCCGCCGCCTGATTAACCTCCACGATCTCGCCGCTCAGCGGCATATACAGATCCGAGGCCGCCTTGACCGACTCGACCACCCCGAAGACCGCCCCCTGCTCAAACGTATCCCCCTTCTTCGGCAGTTCCATAAACACGATATCCCCAAGCTGGTCTATCGCATAGCTGCTCAGCCCCACGGCAAACGCCTCATCATCCTCTTTTTTGGCCCATTCGTGGCTCTTTAAATATCTGGCTTCCTGGTCGATCATGATTTCCTCCGCTGTGTTATGGTTTCTCCAAAAGTGCAGATTCTACAAAACGGCAAATGTAACCGGTCCGGACCGATTGTCCAGATTCTTTTTCACAATCTCCGCCGCCACCCGGCGCCCGCGAACCTCGATCTCAACAGCCGCCCCCGCAACAGGCCCGCTGTCCACCAGCGCCAGCCCAATCGCCCGCTGGCCCGTCCGCTCCGTCAATTTTCGACCGGTCCCCTCGCCTTCCGCCTCCCAATACGGAACCATCGTCCCACTGGTCAGCCACCCGGCCGGCTTGCCTTCATAAAATACCGCCGCCCCCGCGCGAGCCAGGCCCTTACCCGTCACCCGCACCGGACGAATCATTTTCTCGATTCCCTGAGTCTGCTTTTCAATCGCCTCCCGGCCGACAAACCGACGATCCGGATCGCTCAAATCCACACCGAATTTCGCCGTCGGACACGCCAAAATCGGGATTTCCTCCCCCGCCGGGTCCGTCCCGTATTCATGCCCATAAAGCGGCAGCGACGCCTCCAGCCGCAGCGTATCCCGCGCCCCCAGACCCACCGGCCGGGCCCCTTTTTCAACCAAAAGCGTCCAGATCCCCCCCGCCGATTCCGCCGGAATAAACAGCTCAAAACAAACCGGCTCCCCCGTATACCCCGTTCGGCCGATCTTCACCTCCGCCCCGGCAATCCGAACCTGCCCCAGCGCATTGCGTTTCGGCTCCGGCAGACACCCCTCCTCCAGCAAATCCGCCAGCATCGCTTCCGAACAAGGCCCCTGCAGGGCAATCATCGCCACTTCACCGCTGACATCCTTTAGCTCAACCTCTGAAAACGCCCCCGCCAACTCTTTTAAATGACTCCAGTCCTTTTCCGCATTGGACGCGTTGACCACCAGCAGCCGCGTATCCGCCGTAAACCGATACAAAAAAGCATCATCAATCGCCCCGCCCCGCTCGTTAGCAAGCAGTGTATAGTGCGCAAACCCAACCGGCAAATGCCTCGCGTCATGGGTCAAACAATCCCGCAGAAATGCCTCGGCACCCCCCCCCCGGATCTCAAACCGACCCATATGCGAAACCTCAAACAGGCCCGCCCCCTTTCGCGTCGCCAAATGCTCCTGAAGAATCCCCGTCGCATACTGCACAGGCATCTCCCACCCGGCAAAATCCACAATCCGGCCCCCGCACTCAACATGACAATCATACAAAACCGTCCGCTTCAATTTCATGGCTCCCTTTCTATGTCAAAAAAACCTGCCTGAAAAGATAAGTGGAATCAACTGTTTTTCCTTCTCAAAAAAACAACTTAAACCAAGATTTTTCCGAAAATCGGCTTCAGTTCGCCCGTCGAAGAGAAAAACATAGATCAACATGCATAGCAAAATCATACTGATTTGATTTGCCAATAAGACCTATAATATTTATTGAACCCAATTTCACAATAAAATATTTCAAAAAAAACGGTTTTATTCCGCTTCTGAACTTTTGTACCTATTGAAACCAACCAACATAACTTATTTTTTATAAAACAGTTAAGACATGGGTAGGTAGTTTTCCCACAGCTTTTTAATCACTTTTCCTTAAAAAATTCGTTTTATATCTCTCAAGATACCGCCCGATTGCCTCAATAGAAAGATGTATCCAGTCAGGAATAACAAAGGAGCTTATCCCTGAAATGGATCAGTCAAGTAACAAAGAAGGAGGAAAGGAGTTTTCGATGTCACAGACAATAACAATCAGTCCATTGACACGAATTGAAGGCCATTTGGCGATTCATACCGAAAGCGAAAAAGATCCCTCCACCGGTCAATACAAAATCACCTCCGCGAAATGTGAAGGGGAAATGTTCCGGGGGATCGAAACCATCCTGCAGGGACGCGACCCGCTGGATGCCCAGCAGATCACCCAGCGTATCTGCGGCGTATGCCCGATATCCCACGGCATGGCCTCCGTGATGGCTCAGGAAATGGCGTATGCAATCAAGCCGACCCGCAACGGACGGCTCGCCCAGAATCTGATCTTTGCTGCCAATTATATCCAGTCTCATATCCTCCATTTTTATCATCTTGCCGCCCTGGATTTCGTCG
>JAHDQI010000057.1 GCA_018433925.1 Phycisphaerae bacterium
TGATCGCGCTGAAACGAAGCGGCGAAATGCTGATCGTGGACGAAAAAGACCGCGAACTGGAACGCTTTAAGGTGCCCTACGGCGGAATGGTGCTGGTCAGGGAAAACCAGAAGGTCAAGAAGGGCGACCGTCTCTTTGCATGGGACCCCCATCGGGTACCGATTCTGGCGGAAGTGGCCGGGATGGTTCGCCTGGTGGATGTGATCGAAGGCGAAACGATGCGGGTTGAGGAGGAGCGCAAGGGGCTGGAAGGAAAGCCCGTGGTCATCGAGCACAAGGGAGACAAGCACCCGCAGGTGATTATCGAGGACAAGGACGGCAAGATTCTGGATGTCCACTACCTGCCGGCCAAGGCCCGTATCGAAGTGGCCGAAGGACAGGAAGTGGTGGCCGGGGCGCTGCTGGCACGTCTGCCGCGGGGTTCCGGCGGCACGCAGGATATCACCGGGGGCCTGCCGCGTGTGACGGAGATTTTTGAGGCCCGCAAGCCGAAAGAGCCGGCGGCGATGGCCGAAATCAGCGGTACGATTGAGTTGAAAAGCGACAAACGCCGCGGCAAAATGACCATTATTATTCGCAACGAAAGCGGCATGGAGAAGGAACACCATGTGCCGCGTGATCGCCATCTGAACTTCCATACCGGGGATATTGTTGAGGCCGGGGACGCCCTGACGGACGGGCCGCTGGTGCCCCATGATATTCTGCGGATCAAGGGCGAAGAGGCGCTGCAGCGATATCTGCTGCGGGAAATCCAGAATGTCTATCGCGCGCAGAGCGTGACGATTAATGATAAGCACATTGAGATCATCATTTCGCAGATGATGAATAAAATTGAAATTGAGACGGTCGGCGATAGTACCCTTCTGCCGGGCGAGGTCATTGACAAAATCGAGTTCCGCCGGGTCAACGCGGAACTGAGCCACAGTCTGCGGGTTGTGGATCGCGGCGATACGGACCTGGAAGAAGGCCAGTTGGTGACCAGGGAAGAACTGGAGGCAGCCAACGAGAAGGTGGAAATGCTGGGCGGAACATCTGCCAAAGGCAAAAAGCCGCGTCCGGCTACGGCCAATACGCTCCTGCTGGGAATCACCAAGGCCTCGCTGCAGTCGGAAAGCTTTATTTCGGCGGCCAGTTTCCAGGAAACCACAAAAGTCTTGACAGAGGCCTCGCTGTCCGGTAAAGTGGATCAATTACGCGGTTTGAAGGAAAATGTGATTTTAGGACATCTGATCCCGTCGGGAACGGCCTTCAAACGGCATCTTGAACTGCGGATTAAGCACCTGGCGGAGCCGCCGATTCCGAAGCAGCTTGAGGAGCTTCGAGAGGCCCGAGAGGCCGAGGCGGCCGCGGAAAAGGCGGTCAAGGCGGCGCTGGGTCTGGAATAACACAAAGAAACAGGTTTTATGGAGTAGAAATGCCTACAATTAACCAGTTAGTACGAAAAGGCCGGAGCCGAAAAGGCAAAAAGAGGGTTTCCGATATCAGCGGAAGCCCGCAGAAGCGAGGGGTCTGTCTGATCGTGCGAACACAGACTCCCAAAAAGCCGAACTCAGCGCTGCGGAAAATTGCCCGTGTGCGTCTGACTAACGGCAAGGAAGTGACGGCTTATATTCCCGGGATTGATCACAATCTGCAGGAACACAGCACGGTGATGATCCGGGGCGGCCGTGTGCGGGATCTGCCGGGTGTCCGGTATCATATTGTCCGCGGGGTCCTCGATACGGCCGGGGTCAGTGCCCGCAAACAGGGACGCAGCAAGTACGGAGCCAAGAAGTCATAGTCGGGTCGGGCGGACAGGCGGGCTTTGGGGCGCAAGCGGCCCGATACTGCCGTCGAACGATGCATGAGATAAAGGTGAAAGCATGGCAAAAAAGTATACAGCAGCAAGTGAACAGTTAAAGCCGGACGGGGTGTACCACAGTAAGTTGGCGGCGAAGTTTATCAATTGCCTGATGTGGGACGGCAAAAAAAGCGTAGCGTGCAAGGTTTTTTATGACGCGATGAAGATTATCGAAAACAAGATCAAAGACAAACCGCCCCTGGAGGTTTTTGAGACGGCCATTGAGAATGTAAAGCCCCTCCTGGAAGTCCGCAGCAAGCGGGTGGGCGGTGCCAGCTACCAAGTGCCCATGCAGGTGCGTCCAAAACGTCAGCAGTCACTGGCGTTTCGCTGGATCATTGCGGCCGCCCGCGGTAAATCAGGCAAGCCCATGCACTTGCGGCTGTCATCGGAACTGATGGATGCCTTCCGAAGGGAAGGAACGGCGATGACGACACGTGAAAATGTTCACCGTATGGCGGAGGCCAACAAGGCGTTTGCTCATTTTGCCTGGTAATTTTTTCAACTTTTACTGCCACGGTTCTCTTTGTGAAATATCCGTGGCAGTTTTTTTATGGTTACCGTCAGGAATTGCCTGCGTTAGCAAGAGATAGACGGCAGCGAATGGAAGATATGAACGAAAACCTGAAAAACCTGAGAAATATCGGCATTATGGCCCATATCGATGCGGGCAAGACCACCGTATCCGAGCGGATTCTGTATTTTTCGGGCAAGACCTATAAAATTGGCGAGGTGCATGAAGGCACAGCCGTGATGGATTTCCTGGAAGAGGAACAGCAGCGCGGGATTACCATTACCTCAGCGGCAACCAAGTGCCTGTGGAACGACTATGTGATTAACCTGATTGACACGCCGGGGCATGTGGATTTTACGGCGGAGGTGGAACGCTCGCTTCGAGTTCTGGATGGGGCTGTGGCGGTCTTTGACGCCTCTGAAGGGGTACAGGCCCAGAGTGAAACCGTCTGGCGGCAGGGGAAAAAATACGGCCTGCCTTGTCTTTGCTTTATCAATAAGATGGATAAGATCGGAGCGGATTTCGACATGTCCGTTCAGAGCATCCGGGACAAACTGCTGGTTCAACCGGCCCCCGTGCAAATCCCGATCGGGGCCGAAGGCCATTTTCGAGGGATCATCGATTTAATCGAAATGCAGGCCTATTATTATGATAAACTGGAGGTTGGAGCCGACTGGAGGCGGGAGCCGATTTCCCAGGACATCCGGGACCATGCCGAAATTGCCCGACATGACCTGATAGAAATTGCGGCCGAGTATGATGAGGCACTGATGGACGCCTATCTGCATGATCAGCCGGTTTCTGAGGATTTGCTTCGTCAGGGAATCCGAAAAGGGACAATAGAGGGAAAAATATATCCTGTACTGGTGGGTTCGGCCTTACGTAATATGGGGGTTCGTCGTCTTTTGGATGCGGTTTGTGCTTTTCTGCCGTCTCCGCTGGATCGGCCGCCCGCTGTGGGCTTTAAAGGCGGCAAGGAAGATCAGAAGATAGAGGTCTATCCGGACCCGAATAAACCTTTTGTGGGCCTTGCCTTTAAGATCACCAGCGACAAACACGGCGATCTTTACTTTTTGAGGATTTATCAGGGAACACTGGAGAAGGGAAGTCGGGTTCTAAATATCAATCGCGATCGGAAAGAAAATATAACCCGAATTTTCCAGATGCACGCCAACACCCGTCACATCTTGGATAAAGCCGAGGCGGGAGACATTGTCGCCGTAGTAGGGCTCCGGGAAACCCTGACAGGGGACACATTAACCGATACTCGACATCCGGTTCAGTTGGAGAACATTACATTTCCGGAGACCGTTATCAGTATGTCGATTGAGCCGCGCTCGGCTGCCGAACGGAATAAATTGGGAGAAGCGCTGCGGGTTCTGCGGCGGGAAGACCCGACTTTTGCCCATTCTTTCAATGCCGAGACGGGCCAGACGATCATTAGCGGGATGGGCGAACTTCATCTGGAGATTCTACAACACAAACTGACACGAGATATGGGTGTAAATGTACGGGTTGGAAAACCCCGGGTTGCTTACAAAGAAGCCATCAGCCGGGTGGCCGAGGCGGAGGGAAAATTTGTTCGCCAGACGGGCGGCCGAGGACAGTATGGCCATGTCGTGATCCGGGTAGAACCAAATCTGGACGAAAACGGGCAATATCATCGTGAAAATGTATTTGAAAACGCGATTATTGGGGGAACGGTTCCACGGGAGTATATTCCGGCCGTGGAAAATGGCGTCATGGAGGGTCTGGCCAGCGGAACCCTGGCCGGATATCCGGTTGTGGGTGTAAAGGTCAGTTTGCTGGATGGCTCTTATCATTCCGTCGATTCCTCTGATCTGGCTTTTGAGCAGGCCGGGGTACTGGCGATCCGGGAGGCAATGCCCAAGGCCGGGCCTATCTTGCTGGAGCCGATTATGCGGGTTCAGGTTGTTGTGCCGGATCAGTATTTTGGGCCGGTCCAGAGCAATTTGATCGCCAAACGCGGGATTATTACCGACAGCCATATTCACGGAAACATGCGTGTGATCGATGTTCAGGTTCCCCTGGCGGAGATGTTCGGTTATTCCGGGGAAATCCGGGGCGCCACAGCGGGGCGGGGCAGTTTTACGATGGAACCGCTGACATACGAGAAGGTTCCGGAACAAATTTCAGAAAAAATTCTTTTAGGTTATTGACAAGGCCGAAAAAGAACGCTATATAGGGAAGTTTCTCAGCCATAGCGAGCATGGGAAAGGAACTCCGTGCGTAACGAGTTGGGCTGACATTTCAGAAAAGTCGTAGTTCATGGATGGCAGAAAGCCCCGTGTGGGCGGCCGTAGCCGGGAAAAAGGAAAAAAGGCCCGGCACAAAAAGGCCAACGCCTGAATGAAGGCGTCGCTTGTAAGGAAGGCGAATCGAATGCCTTACCTGCCTAATTAGAGCGAAGAATCAGGTTTTTGTTTAAAAAACCGGGTTTTTCGCACAAAATTTTCTTGTTAGTAAATCGAAAAGCGGGTATTCTATCCCGTTTTCGGCAATCGAGATATTTAAGGTAGAGAAATAAGGAAGCGTCATGGCGACTGAGACAGAACGCATTCGAATCCGGATGGAGGCCTATGATCATCGGGCCCTGGACAGTTCCGCGAAGGAAATCGTGGACCAGGCCCGTCGAACCAATGCCCGCGTAAGCGGTCCGGTGCCGCTTCCGACGCGGATCGAACGGTATACAGTACTTCGCAGCCCGCATATTGACAAGAAATCGCGTGAACAGTTTGAGATGCGCACGCATAAGCGTCTGATTGACATTTATGATGCCAATGCCCGCACGGTGGAGGCCCTGAATCGGCTGGTCGTCCCTGCGGGCGTTTTTGTAAAGATTAAGGCGTAACGGCCGGAGCCAAAAGGGATGATCCGGCAGGGTGCATAGACAAGGGACCTTACGATGGCGATGTTGCTTGGTAAAAAAATCGGAATGACACAAATTTACGACGAGGCGGGTCGGATGACACCGGTGACGGTTCTCCAGGCCGGTCCGTGTACGGTTTTACAGGTCAAGACCCCGGAAACGGACGGGTATGATGCCCTGCAGATCGGCTTTGAGGATATCAAGCCCTCGCGAGTGAAAAAGCCGATGGAAGGACATGCCAAAAAAGCCAACAGCGGCCCGAAAAAGTATGTACGAGAGTGGCGTTTGGGAAAAACGGGGCAAGTCGAGTATGCCGCGGGGGACCAACTGGATGTGAAATTGTTTTCTGATGTGCGATTCGTGGATGTCACCGGCATCAGCAAGGGCAAAGGATATGCGGGGGTTATGAAGCGACATGGTTTCGGGGGATTCCCGGGTTCTCACGGTACGGAGCGCAAACACCGGGCGCCGGGTTCAATCGGCAGTCATGGCAGTGACCGGGGTCACGGCGGCAATGTCAAGAAGGGAAAGCGAATGTCCGGCCGTATGGGCGGGGAGCGGGTCACCAGCCGCAATCATCAACTGGTAACCATTGACGAGGAAAAAAATCTGCTGGTGATCAGGGGAGCGGTCCCCGGGCCGTCCGGCGGATATGTAGAGATTCGGACCGCGAAGACACGGAAATAATGAGCGGCGTGAATAAAGAAAGCTGGAATGAACGATGATTAACGTAGCTGTATACAATCGCGAAGGAAAAGAAGTCGAAACCATCGAGGTCAATGAAGAGGCTTTCGGCGGTCAGATACGGCCGGCCCTGTTAAAGCAGGCGATCGTTATGTATCAAGCCAACAAGCGAATCGGTACAGCGGCGACGAAGAGCCGCGGCATGGTTGACGGATCGACCCGGAAGATTTATCGACAGAAGGGAACCGGCAATGCCCGGATGGGTACGGTTCGAACCTGTGTCCGCCGGGGCGGCGGTGTGGCGTTTGCCAAAACGGCTCGCGATTTCAGCAAGCGGATGCCCAAAAAACAGCGGCGGATAGCGCGGGATTCGGCGGTTTTATCCAAACTGCAGAGCGGCCAGGTGGTCGTTGTGGATGAACTGGCCTTTGAGGCGCCGAAGACGCGGGAGTTCGCACGGGTCCTGAACAACCTGAATATCCACCGCAGTTGCCTGGTAACGATTGGGCAGCGGGATGAGAATCTGTATAAATCGGCGAGAAATGTGCCGAAAATCGATGTTATGATTGTCGCGGATCTGAACGCCGGGGACATCTGCAACAAGCAGAAGATGCTGTTTACCAAAGAGGCGTTTTTGACACTGCTGAATCGGGAAGTGAACACAAACTAACAGGGACCAGCCGTGGAAGCATACAGTGTACTAATTCGACCGGTCATTACCGAACAGAGCATGCATTTTGCCAGCACGAGGAATGCGTATGCCTTTGAGGTAAGCCCCAGGGCCAACAAGGTGCAGATTCGGCAGGCCGTGGAGTCGATTTACGGAGTCAAAGTGGCCGATGTCCGTACGGCGAATGTCAAGGGCAAGCCCCGCCGCCGAGGCCGGAGTTTCAGCCATACGAAGGCCTGGAAAAAGGCCACCGTGGTGCTGCATGAAGAATATCATATTGATTTGTATTAACTGGCAGAAAAGGGACGTGTGACTTATGGCGATACGCGTATACAAACCGACGACTCCGGGCCGGCGCAACGCATCGGTGATTGACTACAAAACCGAGTTGACAACCGCGCGGCCGGAGAAGACGCTGTGCAAGCGAATCAAGAAAAGCGGCGGACGGAATCACACGGGACAGACTACCGTTCGCTTTCGCGGCGGCGGAGCACGGAAGATCTATCGAGTCATCGATTTTAAACGCAACAAAGACGACATGGCGGCCACGGTTAAGACGATTGAGTATGATCCGAACCGCAACTGCTTTATTTCGCTGGTGCAGTATGAAGATGGCGAAAAGCGGTATATCCTGGCCCCGCA